>CAZCGS010000081.1:0-1748 GCA_964498505.1 uncultured archaeon | reverse complement strand
AGATATATCGAATCGATAAACTTTGGAACCGCAGGTTTTTAATGGCAATAGCGATAATTATTTTGGGATTATCAGGATTGGAAAATCTTGCCCATGCTTATAGCTATATCTCCGAGCAACCAATTCTGAAAATTCAGGAGTTGAAATATAAACCATATCCGGCGGAGGCAGGTAAATATATGGACCTATGGATAAAGATTGAGAATATTGGAATGGATGAGGCAGAAAATGTTACGTGCGTGCTTTTGCCCGAGTATCCTTTTTTCTTGGACCCGAATGAAAATGCAACAAGGAATATAGGAAGATTGCCGGGAGCGGAGGAGGTAATCCTTCAGTATAAGCTGAGGGTGGACTCAAACGCGGTTGAAGGATGGAACGAAATGAAAATAAAATGTAAAAAAGGTAGCGCTAATGTATGGGTTACCCACAAATTTGAAATTTATGTAGAGTCGAAAATTCCGGAATTTGCAACAGGCTCCATAACCTCGGAACCTTCAAAACTTTTTCCGGATTCAGAGGAAAATAAACTTTCGGTAGAAATTCAGAATATAGGAACTGGTAAGGCGGAGTTGGTGACGGCAAAACTTTTGCTTCCGCAGGGCATTACTCCGAGCGAAAGCTATTCGAACATAGCAAATTTGGGAACGATTGAAGAGGGGGAAAGCAAAATCGCTGAGTTTTATATAGATGTCGATAAAAATGTTGCTCCCGGAAATTATAAAGCAAAACTTATCGTAAAATACAAGGATTCCAATAACAACAGAGAGGAATACAAAAATCAAAGTTTGGATGTGGATATTAACATAAAGCCCTTGCCTCTCTTTGAGATTGAAAATGTAACGACAATTCCTAAAAAAATCTCTCAGGGAGATAAAGTAACTCTGAAGTTGAGAATAAAGAATGTTGGTTTTAAAGAGGCAAAAAGTGTTTCGGCAAAAATTTACAAGCAAAGCGAGCAACCTTTTGATTTTGATGAAAAGTACGATTACATAGGCAACCTTAAGCCAAACCAAAGCGGAGAAGCCGTTTTCAAATTTGAAGTAGACGAAAATGCCAACTTAAAAACCTATCTTCTGAAGGTTGAGATAAGATACCTCATTGATGATGAGGTAAGGGTTGTTGAAAAGCAAATACCGATTATGGTTGAAGGGGAGAAAAAAGATTCAAAATTGTTTTTCTTAGGAAGCCTTATTGTCGTTTTGGCGGTTGCTTTCGGGATATATTATGGTCGGAAAAGGTTCGGAAAATAATTTGACTCAAATCGTGCCGAGAGGTTTTTTGGAATCCTATATTTTAATGCTTCTGAGAGAGGAACCTTTGTACGGCTACAAAATTATGAAAAAAATTAAGGAAAAGACGAAGTTTTGGGAGCCTTCTCCCGGCTCCATATATCCGGCATTGCAATCCTTGGTCAAAAAAGGTCTTGTAAAAAAGATTGTTGACGGAAAGAAAAAAAGGTATGTACTAACCAAAAAAGGATTAAAGCTTTCCGAAAAAATCAAAAATTTTGAGGAAGTTATGAGAGAAAAAACGAGCCAAATACTTTCGGATATTTTGGATGTGGATAGAGAGGAGATAAAAAAGTTTCTTGAAGAAATTAAGAAAAAGCACAAAGAAAATCCGTTATCATTTTATATTCATAGTATGTTCAACCTGCTTTTCAAAATTTTGGATCGGCCAGAAAAATGCTTAGAGGCGATAAAAATTCTGAAGGAAACAAATTATAAGCTTAGGAAATTGGCAAAATC
>CAZCGS010000080.1:0-1816 GCA_964498505.1 uncultured archaeon | reverse complement strand
CTGTAACATCTACCAGGTCTTGCCTTTGCCATAATTTTGGTTGGTAAAAAATTTTTAATTAAAGTTTTCTTGTAAGTTCCAAGGCAGCTTTTTTAATATCTTCCGCTTCATAAATAGCCCTTCCAACAATTGCATGCCAATAATTTCCAGCAACCCTTGCAGCTTCTGTTATTTCTCCACCTTGAGCAACAAATCCAGGAGCATAGAATGTTGGGATAATTCCTTTACTTTTCAAAGCTTCTTTTATCCTTTTGATATCGTTTGGTCTATTTCCCGGAACTACAAAATTAGTTACCCCTAAATCTGCAGCAAGGAGATAAATTTCTAAAATTTTGTCTTTTCTGATCCATCCTCCTTCCTCATCTGTATATTTTGGATGAGTCATTAGTCCCCCAACAATAATTCCCAAATCTTCTTCCTTCGCCGCATTGATCCAAGCTTTCTCTGTTTCTGGTCCTGATTGCGGAAATAGAATGACCGCATCTACACCTGCTTTTTTGCAAACTTCCATGAATTTCTTTCCCATCTCTGGAATGTCTGTTCCAGCTTTTTGATGGTCGTAGATTATTGGTTTGTCCGTATATTCCCTAGCTATCCGAACTATCCTTGACAATCCACATTTAAGGGCTAAATAAAATCCTATTTTATATCCTCCAACCTTATCAATATCAGCCGTTTCTTTTACAATTTTCTCATAGGTTTCTAAAGGCACATCGCAAGCAATAATTATGCTTCTATCCCTCCTGATTTTCCTGCTCATGCTTCGTCTAACTTTATATTTTCTACTCCGTATTTTTTAAAATAATCCTCCACAAGTTTTCCAATTTCCTTACCAGGCTTTTGCCTTTTGTAGATTTCGGGCAGTAACTCTAAAGCGTTGCTCATTGCATAATAAGGAATTCCTCTTTCTTCCAAAGCTTCTGCAACGCTTTTTCCGTCATCCCTTATCTCATTTCTGTTGGTTAACCCTACTGCCGCCATTACAGAAATATTATTCTCCAGTAAAATATCTATAGCGTTAAGCAAAGAATTTCCAGTTGTTGTTACATCCTCCAAAATTACAACTCTTTCCGGCAATTTGGTATAAACTGGTTCCTCCTTCACATACAAAATCTTAGATATTTCCACATTATCTAACATTTCTAAAGGTCTCAAAACTTCTTTTTCCCTCTCTTCATCTTTCAAAAGGACTAGAGTTCTTCCAACAGGCTTACCAACAAAATACCTATCTTTCGGATCTCCATGCGATTTCGGTTTCCTTCTTCCCATCGGTAAGCAATAGAAATCACTGCCAGCGCATTTTCCAAACTGCTTTGCTAAGTTATATTGGGTTATAACAGCTATTTCCCTGCATATACCGTTAGGATCTCCGTACACGCAATCTATTTTTACATTCTTAACATCTTTCAAAATATTTCTTGAAATTTTATTAATCCATGGTAAAGACACTGCAGTAAGCTTTCCTTCTATTTCTACCAGAATAACTCCTTCTGGATTGAATTTGTATTGGGCAATAAGTCCAAGCTTTGTTGCTCCCTCAGGTACTCCATAGAAACAATCCGGGCTCAAATTAAGACTTGCAACAAAAGAAAGGACATAATCTGCTAGTCTATCAATCAAATATACACTTGCGGAAACATTCCTCCAATTTACATACCAATTGGACAGTCTCCCAGATTTCAACTTAACCGGCTGCTTGAAAAATCCAATTATGTTATGCTCAATTATAAACCGATAAAAATCTTTTTTATCGAACATCTTTCTAAATCTTGAACCTTCCCCTCCTCCAGAACTTTCTGCTAACCCTTATCCTTCT
>CAZCGS010000079.1:0-1880 GCA_964498505.1 uncultured archaeon | reverse complement strand
AAACACAACCTCAACCGACTCCCAAGGAAACTACTCCTACACCTTCAAAGCCCCTTCCCAACCAGGAGAACATAGCATAAAAGTCAACCTTACCTATGAGAAAGATGGAGTGATTTATGATGGAGAGAATGAAACTAACTTTTATGTCAGAGGAAACCTTGAGATTTTGACGGAAGGGAGCATAGCATATGAAAATCCAGTTATCATTCAGGTTAATGAAACTGGAGAGCTTTCAAACATAACCAATGTGACCCTAAGGATTTTCAATCAAACCCTGGGACAGGAATGGAATATCCAATGTTATAACCTGAGCTCTCAAGGAAAACCAAACCTTTGGAACTGCTCCTGGGATACGAGCGATGTAAATATAAATACCTGGTATCAGGTTTATGCCTTTGCTTTTAATAATGAGAGTAAGAACATTGGATTTGATGACGGGAAAATCCTGCTTGGAGTTGAGATAAATGTGAGTCAGATTTCTCCTGAGGATAATTCCTACCTGAATTATTCCTCGGTTTCCTTTAAATGTAGGGCTGAGAGTAAAGGAGGAGACATTAATTGCTTGGCACTGTACATAAATGGTTCTCTGGTTAATCAAAGTTGTAATTTAAATACCAATAGCACAACCATAACCTTTAATCAGAGTTTGGGAGAGGGAAATTATCAATGGTACTGCTGGGCGAATATTTCGGGACTAAGTTGCGGAGAGTCCTCTCCTGTTAGGAATCTTACCATAGACCTAACCTTGCCTTTGATTTGGTTCGAAAGCGAGACTCCTGCAAATAATTCTTACCTTTCCCAGAGTTATATTTTGGTTAATCTTTCTGCAAGCGATTTGAATCTGAATTTCTCAAGGATAGAGCTTTACAATGAGAGCTTAACCTTGATTAACCAAACGGTGTGCCTTTCCCAAAATTGCAAGGCAAACTTTTCCAATCTAAAGGACGGAATTTATTATATAAAGGGAATAGCAAGGGATAGGGCGAATAATGAAAATCAAACAGAGCTTAGGAAGGTGACGTTGGATACCATAAAGCCGGGAATTGGTTCCTTGAGTTATAGTAAAGAGGTTAATTTGAATGAGAAATTCTGGGTTAAGGTAAAAGTGAGTGATGAAAATCTGGAAAGGGTTTGGGTGGAGGAAAACTCTACCGGAATTTTAAAGGAAAGGAATTTGAGTTTGGTTGGAGAGGAATGGGAGACAAACTTTTCTGTTAATAGAAAAGGCTCATTCTGGTTTAGGGTAAGGGCTAAGGATAAGGCAGGGAATGAAAATTCTACTGGCTGGGCTGAGGTAAAGGTGTATGATTGGGTGAATATAGAGATAATAGAGGCTCCTTCTGGGGATAAAGATAGGGGAATATTCAATATATCCTGCAGGGTTTTCAATCTGACAAACTCAGGCATAGCTAACTATTCGGTAAAGATTCTGGATAATGGTGATTTGCTCTACCAAAATTATACAAATTCGAGCGGAATTTTAAGCTATTCCTGGGATGCTAGGGATGCTTTGGTAGGAGAGCATGTTATAGCCTGCAAGATAGAGGATGACTTAGGGAATTATTATAAGGTTAATATCTCTGAGGAAAATAGCACCGTCTATCTTTGGGGTTATATTTATGCTAATATTTCTTTAAACCCAAAGCCTCCTGGGCCGGTTGATAGAAACAAAAATGGCTATCATAGCCAGAATATTAGCTTTTCAATTTATAACATAAGGGATGAAAATGGGAATCCTATAACAGGGATAGAGATAAAGACATTTAAGGATGAATTTGGAGATTTGAGCAATTTGGAGGTGGTAGAGAATTTGAGTACCTATAGCGGAAGGCTTGAGCTGACAAAGGAATGGAAGGAGAATTCCTCCTTGGAAAAGATTG
>CAZCGS010000078.1:0-1895 GCA_964498505.1 uncultured archaeon | reverse complement strand
AAATATAAAATAAAACCTTTCCCTAACCTTAATAACCAAAGCCTTGGAAAATGGAGACAAACTTTTGGTAAGTCCTGAGCATAGGGTTTACACCATTATTCCAAATTCCTCTTTTACTTCATCATCGATCAGAGCCAAATAGGAGCTTTATTAAAAGCAAAGGAAAGAGCAAAATACGGAATATCTTTATTATCCGGAGATATTTTCTTTGCCTCTTCAAGAAATCTCTTATACCTATCTTTGCTTGAAAAATATTTTCAAAAGCTTTACCTTTCAATAAGCACGAAAATATAACATTAGCATCTACAACTAGGAACTTCATTTTAAGAATATTTGTCCGAATTT
Source organism: uncultured archaeon (assembly GCA_964498505.1). Taxonomy (GTDB): domain Archaea; phylum Aenigmatarchaeota; class Aenigmatarchaeia; order QMZS01; family QMZS01; genus CAZCGS01. The sequence goes on along the minus strand of CAZCGS010000078.1, from coordinate 1,550 downwards.
AATTTCCTTTTCCAAAATAAGCATTGTTATCGAACTTACAAAATTTATAAAAATTTTGACATTTAAATATCAATATGGAACAAGCCATCATAGAGCAAAATAGCTGGTGGAAGGATAAAGAAAATTTACTTTCCGATGAAAAAATTGCTACAGCCCTAAATAAAAACCCTCCTCTCGTTTACAACTTTGAAGATTACTCAAACAATCTCTTTATAGGTCCCAGACAGGTAGGAAAAACCACTTTTTTCAAACTGCTTATTTACGACCTTCTTTTTAATAAACGCATAAATTCCAAGGAGGTCTGCTATTTTAGTTGCGAACTATTAAAAAATTTTAAGGATTTGATCGAACTCTTCCGAAAATTTTCAGTATTGGCCAATCCAAAATATATTTTCCTTGATGAAATTTCCTTTGTTGAGGATTGGCACAGAGCAGTAAAGTATTTGCTCGACTCAGGACTTTTAAAAGGAAAGATTCTCTACTTAACGGGCTCGAGCTCGGTAGAGCTTAAGAAGGAAAGATTTCCCGGAAGAGGAATTAATATAAAATATTTTTTACCTTTGAGTTTCAGAAAGTTTGCATTCCTTTTCGGAAGCGAGAAGCTAAAAACAAAAATGAAAGATTTGAAAATTTCGGAATTCAGAAATTTAAAGGAAATTTATGAGAAATCCAAGGAGCTTTTTACTTTTGAGGATGAGCTGGAGAAGCTTTTCTTTATTTATCTCCAAGCAGGAGGCTTTCCGAGAGCTTTTTATGAAATGATGGAAGAGGGCAGAATAAAAAGCGAGACCTACGAAATATATTGGAATTGGTTGTTAAACGACATTGCAAAATTGGGAAGGAGCGAAAAAATAGCTATCAGCATATTAGAAGGAATTCTGAAAAATTACGGAGTAAAATTTTCCTTAAATAGCATAGCAAAGGAAATGGAAATTGGTTCCCATGTCACAGTTAGGGAATATCTTGAAATTTTTGAAAACCTTTTGGCTGTAAGAAATGTGCATTTTTTCGATTTCAATAAGAAAATGGTTATCTTCAGAAAAATGAGAAAGGTTTATTTTATAGACCCTTTCATTTTGCATACAATAAATTTCAGAATTTACGGAACAAAATATGAAGATTTCCCGAAAATGGTTGAAGGATTGGTTACGGAATCTCTAATAAGAAAATTTGGCAGCCTTAAACTCGGCTTTTACACCAATAGAAAGGAAATCGATGTGGCATTCAATAATTTCGGAATTGAAGTAAAATGGCAGGAAAAAGTAACTTCAGGAGATTTTCCCAAAACTTTTATTAAAAACAAAATAATTATCTCAAAAAAAGATTTTGATTTTGTAAAGGATGAAAACTTGCTAATTCTTCCGGCCTCCTTATTTTTAGCCTTGGTTGATGTTTGAGCAGTAAAAACCTTTTCCTTTAACAAACTTAGCAGACCTTCTTACAACAGCTATTTCCAGCACCTCCAAAAATGCTTGGGTAACTTCCTTTTCCATAAATAGCTTTAGAGAAAAAATAACTTCAGCATACAGAGAAAACGGAGATAAACTTTT
>CAZCGS010000077.1:0-1978 GCA_964498505.1 uncultured archaeon | reverse complement strand
CCGCATCCTAAGCAACTGTGGGAGTTGGAGATTAACTTGTATCTAAGGGTTGATGAGGCATCGTCTCCGCAGCAAGCATTGCATCCCCAACAACCTTCACAGCTATTGCATACCTTATAATCTAATTTGTTCACATAAGGATGCACTTCAGGATAAAACTTGCTAAGCACCTCTTTTGCTTTTAAAACATAAATTTCCTCCCTATCTTCAGCTCCCATAAACAAAGCTCAAACTAAAAAATATTTATTTTGCACTTGAAACTTCGACGATTTCCGAACCCAATTTCAAGATTTAGGAGCTATTTTTATTATGCTGGAACAGATTGTAAGGAAAAGAATAGAGAAATATAGCAAAGAAGAGATAGCAATTTACGCCCATGCAGATCATGACGGAATTTGCGCCTTTGTTGCCCTAAACTATTTGTTCGGAGATATAGAGCCGGAATTTTCCAAATCCTTTAAGCCCAAAGCTCTTCCCGAATTTAAGGATAAGAAGCTCCTTAACCTTTGCGATTTAGAGCTGAGCGAAAATCAGATAGGCTATTTGCTTAGCCAAGGAATGGAAATTATAAACTTCGACCATCACGATGTAAAGGAAGTAAAACACAAAAATTACCTGTGCCTTAACCCTAAAAAACTTTTCGGGAAGGAATTTATTTCCTCCTCTGGGCTAATCTGGAAGATTTTTAAACCAAAAGAGATTGCATGGGTATTGGCTTCAGGCTCGGCCGGAGATTTGGCTGTAGAGGATAATCTGGAGCTTTTTGAGTATACCAAGCAAAGATATCCTGAGTTGTTAGAAGGGATAAGCCTGGAAGCCATCTATTCCTCAAAGATTTTTGAGCTAGCTCAAATAATCCTTCTATCCTTTGATGAGCCGAAAAAAGGCTTCAGAATTCTGAAGGAAAATATTGATCAACCTCTCAAAATTTACGAGACAGAGCTTTACCGGGAATATTTAAAAAAGCAAACAATCCTCCAAAATTTTTTTGAGGAGTATAAGGATAGGGTTATAGAGCATCCTAAATTTGTCCTAATAGATACCTCCGGTTGTAAATATTCCGGGAGCTATTCCGTCTACCTTAACCTGAAATTTAGGGATGAAAGAGTTTATATAGAGTATGACAAGGGAAGGCTGTTCTTCAGAAACTATTTCGGGAAGGAAGATATAAGGAGGATTGCAAGGATTTTCGGAGGTGGAGGAGTGCATGCCAGGTCAGGAGGTGCGAGAACAAGAAAAACATTCCAAGAGGTTTATCAGGTGATAAAAGGTTATTTTGAAAATAGACAAGCTCTTCTTTCAGAGTTTTAAAACCAATATTATTATGATAAAGGCTATCTTTTTCGATGTGAACGGAACCCTACTTAAGTCTAACCGAAAATTCTTTGACTTCCTTGCAGAAAGGTTTGGTAATAGAGAACTAGGCAATAAAGCAAAGGCTAAATTCAGGGAGAAGATTGAAAAATTTTCAGGTCAGAATTTCAGACCCTTTCTTGAGCTTGTAAGGGAAGCTGCGAGCGAGACCTTTGGCATGGAATTTTCCTTGTCCGAAATTACCGAAATATATGAAGATTATATAGAAAAGGAGATGTACATAGAGAGGGGAACCAAAGATGTGCTCGAAAATTTGGGAAGAAATTATAAGCTCGGCATAATTTCCAACGGAAGCAGAGAAATTGTAGCTAAACAGCTCTCCTTTTTCGGTATTGAAAAATTTTTTGAAGTAGTTATAACCTCTGACGATGCCAAAGCCTTCAAGCCTGACCGAAAAATATTTCTCCTTGCTTTAAACAGGCTGAAAATAAAGCCCGAAAATGCAGCCTTTGTCGGAAATTCTAAAAATGATATGCTCGGAGCCAAAAAAGTTGGCATTCTAGCTATATCCCTTTCAGGGGATAAAGATGCAGACTTCAGAATAAAAAGCCTTGAGGAGCTGGAAAGGATATTTTAAAATCAAACTTCGACAATTCCCGAATTC
>CAZCGS010000076.1:0-2037 GCA_964498505.1 uncultured archaeon | reverse complement strand
ATTTTACTATCCCTGGATCGATGAAGAATGGGTTAAAAAGAAGTTCGAAAGTATAAAGGGAAAGCTTGCCCAGGATAAACTTTATTATGAGTTTTTCAGGATAGTGATAGAGAGGTACATTGTAAAATTACCGACAGGAGCTCAAATGGAGGATATGGCTTTTTCCGTCAAGGCCTATTTTATGAGCCAAAACTCTTTGGTTGCCAAACTTTTGGAGCTTGAGGCTGAAAAAGAGGAGCTGGAAAAAAGCATAAACGAGCTTTTGGGTGTAGAATTCCTTGAGGAAAAGAAGTATAAAAGCATAGACGAAATTTATGAAGAGCTGGTAAAAAAATGGAAGAGCGAGGAAGGCAAAGCTAAAGAAGTAAAAAATATCCTGTCAAAAGCGGGAGAGTTTGTAAAAAAGGCAAAGTATGGAATAGAAAAATTTTCGGATATGGCGGGTTTTACCTTTTTGCTTGCTAAGTTCGGCCCTTACGATGCAGTTGCAAAGAACAGATTAACCCACCACTACTTTAAGGATATGGGAGGCGATTACGGAGATATAGTGGGATTTATAAAATCTTTGGGGAATGTTCCTTAGCGGAAGATTTCCTCAATCTCGAGCAACCTGTTATATTTCGCTATCCTCTCCCCTCTTGCAGGAGCGCCCGCCTTTATCCAACCAAAGCAGCAGGAAAGGTCAGCAATAAAAGAATCGCAGGTATCTCCGCTTCTATGAGAAACTATAACCCTAAACCCTTTTTCCAGCCCGAGCTTTCCCGCTTTAACGCTCTCGCTCAAAGTACCGACCTGATTCGGTTTTAGAATCATTGAGTTGCAGGCTTTAAGCTTTATCGCTTTTTTAACCAGGGTTGGATTGGTGCAGAGCAAATCATCTCCAACCACCATTAGTTTTTTTCCGAGCTTTTTTTCCATAGTTCTCCAATTCTCCCAGTCATCCTCTGATAAACCATCTTCAACATAAACCAAAGGATAATCCTTAGAGAGTTTCCTGTAATATTCTATCAGTTCAGAAGCTTTCAATCTTTTTCCTTCAACCAGATATTCCCTTCCGACCAGCAAATTGGTAGAGGCTGCATCAATGCCTAAGGAAATTTCCTTATCCATTCCGACCCTTTCAGCAGCCTTTAGGATTAGTTCAAACCTTTCCTCAACACTTTTGACTTTTGGGGCAAAGCCTCCCTCATCTCCTAAAAGAGTCCCTGCATACCCGAACTTTTTTTTCAGCAATTCCTTCAATTCTAAATATATCTCTCTCCCAATTTCCAACCCTTCGGAAAACTTTTTGGTTTTAGGGATTATTAAATGTTCCTGCACCCCTTTTTCCCCTATATGCAAACCTCCGTTTATAACATTGAACAAAGGTCTTGGAAGACTTATTTTAAGATTAAAGGTTTCGCTCAGATATTCGAAAAGCTCTTTCCCCTCTCTTGCGGCTCCCGCTCTTGCAACAGCTAAAGAAATAGCAAGCATTGCATTCCCTCCGAACTTTCTTTTATTTTCCGTTCCGTCGAGTTTTAGAAGGAGTTCATCTATTTCCTCCTGCTTTGTTTCGTCATTTCCTCTCAACCTTTTTGCAATTCTTCTTATGTTTGCAATAGCCTTTTTCGGTTCTAAGGAAAATGCCTCCTTTTTTCCCTTTGATTTTCCCGCAGGAACGCAAGCACTAAACAAGCCTTTTTCAGTCTTGACAAAGCACTTGATTGTCTTTTCAGCCCTTGAGTCAAGAACTTCAATTGCAAAAATTTCTTTGATCATAATTATTAATCTGTTTGTAACTTTTTGTTATAAAAGTCTATCCGATTTTTCATCTGTTAATTGACTTTCCGTATTTGAGCCCTTTCTGAGCCCTTTATTGGTCCTTTGAGGCAGCCCTTCAATATGTAGAAACTTCCTTTTCCAGTACTTCCGATTTTAATTAAAGTTAAATTCCTGAAATATAATTTTTATGCTTCAAGGTTTATCTTCTACCGAAGCCGAAAAGCGATTGAAAATTTATGGAGAAAATCGGATAGAAAGAAAAAAGAAGGTATC
>CAZCGS010000075.1:0-2072 GCA_964498505.1 uncultured archaeon | reverse complement strand
TGTATGCTCATAACATAAATTACAGCCAAACATTTATAAATCTTGGCATTTCTATGGAAAAACAGAGGGCTGAATTAAAACTCCTCAGAAGAAAAAGTGTGAGCCCTTATTTTCTCAGGGTTTTGGATTAAATCCTTCAAATTTTCTTCGAGTTTTGTTAAAACATCTTCAAGATTTTCTTCAACCTTCCTTTTCCTTCCTATCGGGTTGCAGAAGGATATTATTTCCTTATACAAAAAAGGATGGGAAATGCCTAAGCTCTTTACCTTTTCAACAGCCTCTCTAGCAATGCTATCGAGCCTTATTAAAAATTTTGCCTTTTCCTTTCTTTGCTCGTAGGCATTTTTTATAGGCTCTGAAAGGAAAATATCCAACCTTCTCATTAAGGATTCATAAGCACTTCCGAAAAACTTCTGATTTTCCTCATAAGCCAAACCTAAGGTTATAAAGTAGGGGAATTCTATTGAGTCTTGAACCTCAACATCATCTTCGCTCAATTCCGGCTTTTCCTTCAGAATAATCCTGTAAACATTTAAGGCAACATAGCATTTCTCTCTTAAGGACATAACCTTCTCAACATTGAGCTCCATAAGCTGGTTGGCATATTTTTCAGGGATTATTATGCATGGTAGCTTCTCTATTCCCATTTCCTTAGCAGCTAAATACCTATGCTGACCATCAACAATAATCAAATTTTCTCCCCGCCTTATAGCTATTAGGGGAACAACAAACCCGATTTTTCGGATGGACTCTGCTAATCTTCTAATGTGATAGTTTGAAGGTTTCCTCTGAATTTCTATGACTTCCAGCTCATTTATGGGAGCCATTACAAATTCCTGTTTGTATTTATGTAACGGCTCCTCCAGCTCGCAAAGTTTTTCTTCCATAATACCTTATATGAAATAAAATTTTAAAATTTCCTACAAACTATAAAGCAATGGTCCTTCTCCCAAGGGTCAAGCTTTACCAAATCTTTGATTTCTAATTCCCTCTCTATTTTCCTTCTTGCCTCCTTATATATTTCCTCTGGGTCTGCAACGGAGTCTACAGCCCTCGCCTTTATTGCTATAGCACAAAAATTGCCGGGTTTCAAAAATTCCCTAACATTCCTTAAGAAAATCTCCACCTGATCCCTTTGAGCGATATCCTGATAAACAAAATCAACCTTTCCTATCCATTTATAATCCATTAACCTTGCATCTCCGAGGATTGGGCAGATATTGCCCTTTTCTTTTGCAGTTTCCAGCAACTTTTTTATTATCCTATCGGAGACTTCAACAGCGTAAATTATTCCTTCCTTTCCTATTATCTCGCTGAAATAGCTTGCGGTTGTTCCGTGCCCGGCCCCCAAATAAAGCATTGAGATTCCTTTTTCCAAAGGAAAAATTTTCAGCCCATTTTTTATGGCTGCGGCAGGCTTTGATTTGGTAGGGTCCCAAACTCTATAGCCTGCTTTCCCTTTTACAAAGAGCGTTCCCTTATCCTCAAAAACATTCGGAAATATTTGCTTCATAAAAATAAAAACAATAATAAAAAGATATGGAGGAAGGAATGCATTTGATTCTCGATTTGAAAGGTTGCGGGAAAGCAGAAAGGCTTTCGGATAAGAAATTTATCGAAAACTTTCTCCTCGAGCTGGTAAAAATTATAGAAATGAAAGCCATAACAAGGCCGAATGTATTGTATTATGAGCATGAAAGAAGGGAAGAAAGCGGAATAACCGGATTTATTATAATAGCAGATAGCCATATAAGTATTCATACCTATCCCTTCAAAAAATCTCTGTATTTTGATTTATTTTCATGCAAAAAATTTGATTGGGAAAGGGTAATCGGGTATGTAAAGGAAAAATTCGAGCCCGAGCAGGTAAGGCAACTACTGCTTACGAGATAATTTTGGCTGCCGATAGAATTTCAATTTCTTTATTTTATTTCCCGACAATTCTAATTCAACATTTACCTTAGAGCCGAATCCAGAATTTATGCAAACCGTCCTCCCTATTTTACATTTTCCGAAATGTTCGTGCATGTGCCCTCCAATGCAAACCAAAGGTTGGTATCTTTCAACCATCT
>CAZCGS010000074.1:0-2117 GCA_964498505.1 uncultured archaeon | reverse complement strand
TAAGGCGGGAGGCTCGAGACCTCCTTCCCGCAAGGGAGCGCAGGTTCAAAGCGGGAAATCCTTCCCTGCACCCTGGAAGGGGGCGAAGCCCCCTTTCCAAACCCCCCATTCTTCCTCACCCGGAAATCCTTCCCTGCACCCTGAGAGAAGGTTTCGCCCTTTCCAAACCCCCTTTATCATCACCTACCTCACCGAAGCGGGGAGTTTTCTCCTGCACCCCTTAATATCCGAACCGAAGGAAGTGGGGCAAAGCCTCCTTTCCAATCTCCCACCTTATTACCTCTTTCTCACCGGAATAAAGGCAAACCATTCCAAGACTCTGATTTTTTTGTCCAACAACCGATGATGCCTTTCTTAGGCATTACAATGAAAATCCTGCCCCCAGCGTTTTAAAAGAAAAGCTTTAAAAATTTTTATATACATAATATGTATTATACATGTAATGTATAAGAGGCGACAAAGATGAGATTTTATAACAGGGAGAAGGAGCTGAAACTTCTGGAAAAAGTTGCTAGAGGAAAAGGAACAAGATTTGTTATAATTAAAGGTTTGAGGAGAATAGGGAAAACCAGGACAGTTCTTGAATTTTTAAAAAATAAAAACAATTATGCCTACATATTTGTGCCAAAAGATAAAAGCAAAGATTTATTTCTTGAGGAGATAAGCCAAGATCTGAACATCCCAAAATTTTTCAATTTAAAAGATTTCTTTAGATATATTTTTGAGAAGTACAATATTGTATTTCTTGATGAATTTCAGAATTTCTATTATGTTGATAGCTCAGCATATTCAGAATTGCAAAGGATTATAGACGAATTTAGGAGGAAAGGAAAAAATTTGCTCCTTATAGTTTCAGGCTCCAGCTATTCTCTCATGAACAAAATTTTTTCAGAATATTCAAAGGCATTGTATGGGAGAAAGGATTTGGAGATAACTCTTTATGAACTTCCGATAGAAGCTTCGATTTCTATCCTTAGGGATATCGGTTTTAAAAAAAGAGAAGAGCAAATAGCAGTATGGAGCATCTTTGGAGGAATTCCAAAGTTTTATGAGACTTTATATAATCTTGGAATTTCTTCTTTTTCGGAATTTCTGGAAATATTTTTCAAAGAAAATTTCAAACTTTTGCTTGATGAGGGAAGTGCTATTTTAAAAAGCGAGTTCGGAGGAGAATATAAAAGTTTTTATACAGTAATGGAGGCAATTTCCTTAGGAAAGACAAAGCTTAATGAAATAGCAGCTTTTTTCTCAAATGATTTGAATAAAGCAAATAGGTACATTTCTTTGCTTGTAAAAGATTATGGTTTAGTAAGGAGAAGTTATCCTGTAATAAAATCAAGGCAGGCAAAGGAAAGTAGATATGAAATTAGAAATAACTTTTTTAACTTTTGGTTCAGATTTGTCAAAAGGTATGAATATTATTATGAGCAGGGAAATGTAAGAGCTATTCTAGAAGCTTTTAACAAAGATTTTAACTCCTATTTAGGGAGAATGTTTGAAAAATTTTGCTTTGAGATAATAAGGAGTAAATTTTCGTTCTCATTAGTAGGAAAACAATGGGGGAAGATACCGAAAACAAAAAAGGTTTATGAGATAGATATCCTAGCCTTAAACGAACCCACCAGAGAAATTTTATTTGCCGAATGTAAATGGAAGGATAAAGTAAACCCTGAAAAAATCTGCCAAGAGCTTTCAGAAAAGGCAGAATATGTTGGATGGTATAATGAGGAAAGGAAAGAATCATTTGCAATCTTTGCAAAAAGCTTCAGTAAAAAAATTAAGAAATTTGAGGGCAAGAAGGTTTATTGCTTTGATTTAAAGGATTTAGAAAGATGTTTGAAATTACTTCAGCATCAACAATCAGCAGTATTTTAACCTACTCCAAATGCCTTTTTGCAACCGATAAATTAACTTCCTTAGCTAATTCCCTAGCTTGTTCTTCAGAAAACTTAATCTCCCTCAAAAACATGTTTAAAACTCTTTCTATTGCTAACTCAACTTTGGGTTCCAAACCTTTCGGAACATCCAACCTCAAAACAACCTCTTTCATAATGAACCATTTGGAAAATATAAAATAAAACCTTTCCCTAACCTTAATAACCAAAGCCTTGGAAAAT
>CAZCGS010000073.1:0-2395 GCA_964498505.1 uncultured archaeon | reverse complement strand
GCCTTCTAAATTTTATTTACAAAAGAATTAAAAATATGAAGCAAAGCACCTGCGAAACTTGTTTGCCTACTTGCTTAATTTTCCCTTGAGTTTAAAAATAACTCTGCAAAAATCTTTGACCCTTGGGATGGAAAAGAAAAGAAGGTTACAAAATCAGAAATCTCAAAAGGAATTCAGAGCTTGAGAAACAAATGGAAAATCTCGCCGAAGGCTATTCAGGTTTTTCTTTGAATATTTAAACTAAAATTATGGAGCCAAAATTCAGGGTTCAATGGCATTTAACCAACAAATGCACAAATAACTGCAAATTTTGCTACATCACCCAAAGAAAACTTCGGGAATTGTCGACAAAGGAAATTTTCAGCATAATAGACTCTTTAGAAGAATCTGCAAGAAAATTAGGACTAAAGCCTATGAGAATTTACTTTACAGGAGGAGACCCTTTACTGAGGAAGGATTTGTTTGAAATTTTAAGCTATTGCAGGGAAAAGGATATTGACATAGGAATTTTAGGATGCCCGAATTTGCTAACTTCTCAGATAATAAAAAAATTGTCCAAATACATTTCCCGCTATCAAATAAGCATAGACGGATTGGAAAATACTCATGATTATTTTAGGGGAAAGGGTTCGTTTAGATTGAGCATCTCTGCCCTCAAAAAACTTAAAAAAGCAGGAATATTAACCATAGTCCAGTCCACTGTTTCAAAGGTAAATATGGAGGAGATGCCTTCTTTGGCAAAATACATCGCCAGCAAGAAAATAGCAGATATCTATAGCTTTGCAAGGTTGGTTCCTGAAGGTGCAGGAAAACAATTTAAGGAAGATTTGCCTTCTCCTTCAGAATACAGGGACTTTCTCCTGAAAATGTTTTACACCTATCAAGAAATCAGGAAGTATAATAAAGAGATTATGTTCCATTTCAAAGAGCCTTTATGGAACCTTTTATTTTATGAACTCGGACTTTTTCATCCTAAGAAAACTTCCTATTTTGTAGGGGGATGCGGAATAGGAAGGCAGATAGTAATTGATGTTGACGGTAGTGTTTATGAGTGCAGAAGGTATCCGGTAAAAATAGGAAAGATGCCGGAGCAGAAGCTTGAAGAAATCTTTTCTTCAGAGTTGCACATATTTCATACCAAACTGGAAAATATTAGGAAATGCAGAGATTGCCCTCTTTTCCATTACTGCAGGGGTTGCAGGGCTATAGCTTATTTTGTTAATAGCGATTATTTTGCTGAAGATCCTCAATGCTGGAGAGCATGAAGAGCATATTGTTTATAGGAAAATATCCACCCATAGAAGGCGGGGAAACAACCAAAATATACTGGCTATTGAAGGCTTTAGGAGAAAAAGGCTTTAAAATTTATGTAAACACGAATGCACTTGAGGTAGAGGATGAGTATAGGGTTATGCTTACCGGAGAAGACCTACCCTATTTACAACCAAAAAATGTAACATTGTACAACACTAACCCTTTAAACTATGTTAAATTCATACCCTGGTTTAATCCATTTACCGAAAAGCTGATTAATAGAGGGATAGAGATAATTAAGGAGAATAAGATAGACCTTATCATAGGATGGTACCTCCTTCCCTACGGATTTGTTGCCCACTACCTTTCCATGCTTTTTGACCTACCCTACCTAGTAGTTCATGCGGGCAGCGATTTGGACAGAGTATTTCCGAATTATGAGTATCACCTTTTATTTACAGAGGTGCTGAGAAAAGCTAAATACATCGTAACTTCTGGAAATATGGACAGATGGTTCTTAAGATTGGGTTTCAATAATGCTATAAGCATAAATCCCGAGATAGATACTAGAATTTATTCTCCTTCAGTCCCTCCAATGAAACTTTCGGGCTTGGCTGGCAGTAAACTCCTTCTATTTTTGGGCAAAATCGGAAAAGGCAAGGGTTTGAGGTATTTATTAGATTCCCTCAGATATGTAAAATATAGCGATTATAAATTGGTGATTACGAGCAATAAAATGTACAATTTCAGACCTAAGGAGAAAATAGAGTACATCCCTCTGGTTCCTTGCTGGAAGGTTCCTTCTCTTATGAACGCTTCCCATCTTATTATTTCTCCTGAAACCGGCTTTTCTGTAAAAACCCATTTTAGCAGAATACCGGTTGAAGCTATGTGCTGCGGAAGACCGGTAATAATTTCAAAGGAGTTAGCATCTAAACCCACTTATCATTTCTTAGAAGATAATTACAATTGCATAATTGTTGATCCTAAAAATCCTAAAGAGCTAGGAGAAGCTATTACAAGGATTTTGGAGGATGAAAAATTCGCTCAGGAGCTCGGAAAGAATGCAAGAAAAACCTGCGAAAAAATATTTAACTTTGAAAGATATGTTAAAAAATGGGAAGAGTTGATAAACAGAATA
>CAZCGS010000072.1:0-2409 GCA_964498505.1 uncultured archaeon | reverse complement strand
GAACCATCCAGGGGTGCAGGGGAGAATTCCCCGCTTTGAACCCGGGTCACCGGCTTTCCTCTCATCGCCAAAAAACTCAAACCTTTCTCCAGAACCTTTTATAAAGGTTCCTCGAAAGGCCGGCATCCTTGACCGGACTAGACTACGGGAGCTCAAAATTTCCCATATTGGTTGCAAGGGGTTAGTCAAAGGATAAGGGCGGGTGCGGCGCCCCTCTTTTGGCACGGATGGGTTGATAAGGGCGGGGAAGGCGCCCTTATTTGCTCCCGCCGGGATTTTCTCAAAAGATTTAGAAATTAAAATTTTTAAACAAAAAATTCTTATGCCAGCAATAATAGATGCGAGCGGTGCTATTTTGGGAAGATTGGCAAGTGAGGTTGCCAAAAGGGCTTTGAAAGGAGAAGAAATAATAATTATAAATGCGGAAAAGGCGGTAATTTCCGGAAATAAAGAGGCTGTAGTAGAAAAATACTTACATAGAAGGCAGATAGGAAACCCAAAAAAAGGACCGTTCTTTCCGAAAAGGCCAGATTTAATAGTTAAAAGGGCTATAAGAGGTATGCTTCCCTACAAAAGAAAGAGGGGAAAAGAAGCATTAAAGAGAATTAAGGTTTTTATAGGAGTTCCTGAAGAACTGAATATAAACCCTGAAAAGGTTGAAAGGGCTAAAAAAGGGATAGAAGATATATCAAGCCCTTTTATAGAAGTTTTGGAGCTCTCAAAACATTTAGGATGGAACCATGAGTGAAATCGTCTTGGAAACCGGGAAAAGGAAGAGTGCCAGAGCAAGGGTTAGGCTTAAAAAAAGCAACTCCCTAAAAATTGTAGTGAACAAAAGACCTCTGGAAGAATTCGATGAGCTGTTCAAACTTAAGGTAATGGAGCCTTTAGAAATTTCTGGAATAAAAAATCTGGACATCAAGGTTAATGTCAAAGGAGGCGGTTTGGTTGGGCAGGCAGAAGCAATAGCTCAGGGAATAGCAAAAGGTCTGATTAAGCTAACTAAAAATTTAAAGCTAAGGAATCTTTTCATCGAATATGATAGGCATCTGCTGGTTAGAGACCCTAGGGTAAATGAACCTCATAAACCTTCGAGAAGTAAGAAAGGTGCGAGAAGGAGAAAGCAGTTATCTAAGAGGTGAAGTATCCAATACCCACTGTTTACCATACAAGCCGAGAACCTTTATCGACATTTGTTTTTAAATTTTTTGCCTTTATTTTTTAATGGCTGAGTATCCCTTATCCCTTACAGGGAAAGAAAAGGAGCAATAGCCGGATATAAAATTCCAGTGGATGGAGAAGAGCCTTTGATTCTTGGCAGGGAGGAAATAGGAGATGCAAGCTTTCTAACCATCTACAAAAGGAAGGCAAAACTTTATCGCAGTTATGAAGAAATTCCGGAGAGTATAAAGGATAAAAGGAAAATAAGGGAAATTCCAGAAGGAACTGAAAGGATAGAGATAAGGGCAAGGTCGTACCGGGGATGGATAGATTACATGGTAAAATTTTGCTGATTTTTATTTTTTATTTTTTAGGTTTGTATTAAATAATGCATCTGAAAAGGTTGGCTGCACCGAAATTTTTCCCGATCCAGAGAAAGCACGGAAAGTATGTGGTATGTCCCTCTCCCGGCCCTCATCCAAAGGATTTCTGCTTTCCTCTGCTTTTAATTGTTAGGGATGTGTTGGGGATAGCTGAGAAGTCAAAAGAGGCTAAAAAAATTATAAAGGCTAGGGAAATTTTGGTGGATGGAAGGGTTAGAACTGACCATAAATTTCCGGTTGGCTTGTTTGATGTTATCTCAATCCCGAAAATCGGAAAGAATTATTTGGTTGTGCCGAGCAAGAAGGGGCTCGAGCTTAGGGAAATAGAGGAAAAAGATGCAAAAGAAAAGCTGTGCAAAATAATAGGCAAGAAAATGGTTAAGGGAAATAAAGTTCAGATAACCCTGCATGACGGAAAAACCTTCTTGGTCGGAATTGAGGAAAAAGATAAATTTAAAGTTGGCGATACTGTAAGGGTAAAATTGAATCCTGAAAAATATGAGGTTAAGGAGGTTGTAGAGTACAAAGAAGGGGCGAAAGTTGTTGTGATAAAAGGAGCGAACATAGGAAAATTAGGCAGGATTCTCAAACCGATAAAGAGAAGGAGGTTGGAAAAGCAGAAAGTTCTGGTAGAGGTTGAGGGAAGGGAAATTATTCTGCCTAAAAGCTATGTATTTGTTCTCCCTAAAGGGTTTTAATAAGTCACAAATTCTTTTAAAGCATCCTTTGGCTCATTTATCCGGAATAAAAAATTAAAATAAGTAAATTTTATGAATGAATATAAAGAAAGAACATATTTATCTGCAATAGAAGTAGCCAAATATCTAGGAATTACAGTAAGACAAGTCCACAGTTTATTAAAATC
>CAZCGS010000071.1:0-2418 GCA_964498505.1 uncultured archaeon | reverse complement strand
TCCTCCTTTCCCTCCAGAAACATCTATGGTTCCGGAGCCAGTTTTTGTTTTATAAACCAGCAAAAACAAATGCTCACAAAGAAATTCTACTTCCCATCCAATTTCATTCTTCGGACTGAAGTATGGTTTTCTTACCAAAATCAAAAATGCATCTAAATAAATCCAATCCTTTTATCCTTCCTAAAATCACTGGAACATCATCTGAATCTGCAATTGCAACAGGAGCTTCAAATTCAAAATCATTAATCTTTCTGCTAAAACCTCGTCTAATATAATCCATTGATAACTATTTCAAAAACATACCAAGATTTTCTCCTTTGTCCTCCAAGCTATTGCAACCTTACTTTTTGGATATTTTGCACAAATTTCATCGTATGCTTTTGTCGGATTTAAGCCTCTCCAAACTACTTTACCGTCAACTTTTATAACATACTCAAATTTTTCCTTTCCCATTTTCCTTCACCCAAATTAATTTGTTTTTAGGTTTTAAATAAGGATTATGCCCAAGAATCAATCTTGCATACCTTTCTTCTAACCCATTCCGGATATTTTCTCAGATAGCCAGCAAGCTTTTTCCTATCCACCCTTTTCTTAAATCTTCTTGCAAGATGTTTATCAATTCCTTTTCGGAAATAGACAAGGTCTATCAAGGTCTTTTCCACATCGCTTACCGGAACGAGAAAATTTCCGTATTTTACCAAATCCCAGCCGAAGAAGTATTTGGGTAAAATCCTCCTTATCAGAACATTGTGCCCTAAAACCTTCCTCTCTCCCTGCCTGATTTTTCTAGGGGTTATTATTACAGGAATCGTCTCCTGCTCCCATAGATTATGAAAGCTTAAGGCATCTTCCAAACCCAAATAGCTTGGCTTGATGCAAAGGACAAGTAAGGTAGGGTCGGATTGGATGGAATAGTGGCCTTTCGTTATCCTAAATACTTCTCCTTTTTTAACCAGATGGTTGAGTAAAAGGTAAGCATAGCTTTTGCTTCCGACTATCCTTGAGATGGAATCTATGCTTGCCACAGGCGTCCTTTTTAAATATTCCCTTACCTTGCCTATCACCTTCATCTTAACCACCTCCTTAGGTATTCAATCATTTCTTTAGAGCTCGGCGCTATTCCGTAAAGAATCAAAGTTCTGAGCTCTTCTTCATCCGAAGGTTTTTTAAATGAGGTTATCAATGCCTCAAGCTCCCTTTTTATTTTTTCCTTCTCCACAACAAACCTTAGAAGAAAAAATATATCGTAAAGGTCTCTTATCTTCCTCCTTTTCAAATAAGCTTTAATTTTTTCTTTTATTAGGGGTTTCGGGCGGAAGAGTATAGACGGTTATTAAGGTTCCTTCTACCGTTTCATATTCCTTAGGAATTCCCTGCACCTTTTTAAAAATGCCTTCCAATCTTACCTCGACATCGTTAAATCTCAGAACAGAAAATAGGGAATTCTCTTTGATTCTTTTTTTAATAATTTTGAATCCTTCATTTTGGAGATTTTCAAACAGCAGGTTTAGTTCGGTTATTTTTCTTTCTAAATAGACATCGACATCCTCCGAAAATCTGTTTCTGTTATAGCATCTCCATATTGCTGTGCCTCCGCTAATTACTGCTTTTGGAAAAATCTCGTACAGCTTTTCAACAATAATGTCCTGAAGAAAGGCGATTTCCTTGTGCATTTTCCTTTTTATTCTTAAGCCTAAAGGAATTCTTCCGCCCATCATAATAGAATTAACCGAACTTATATAAAATTATAAGTTTGGTTTAGCCTTATTGTTCTTCCACTCAAAAATTATTTCTTTATTTTCTTCGTCAAAGGTTATTTTGAATCTATTAAAAACATCAATTCTACCCAACAAAGGAGGGACATCTTCCTCTAAACACCAGGCAACCCTTGCATCAAATTCTTGCTCGCCGATTCTCATCTTTACTTTTTTGATAATTATCGGAACTTTTGCATTGCCTATGCCGGTCAACTCCATTATTTTAGAATCTTCAACCTTAAACCCCAATGCCTCTCCTAAAACTCTCGGAATTACTGTTATGTCTGCGCCGGAATCGATGTACATGGCGACTTTAATTTCATTGGCATCAGTCTTTAAAACTACTTCTCCAATAGGTCTATAGATTTCTCCACTTATCCTAGATAGCTCCTTTCTGTATTTGAAAATGGTCTTCATATTAAACCCAAAATCAAAGTTTCCTTACTTGGAACCTTTACTACTAAAGGCATCTTACCTTTGTATTCCTTTCTAACATTTTCAAGAAGCAGATTTTAAATCTTCTTTGGTATGCGCCACTATTTTTTTATCGACTATTATAAGATACTCTCCTTCCTCAAATTTACTGAAATCAATGCCAGCCGGCTAAATTTTTAAAAAATCAAAAAACATTTAATTATGGAGAAAAAGGTTTACAGGGGGG
>CAZCGS010000070.1:0-2479 GCA_964498505.1 uncultured archaeon | reverse complement strand
AAAAAAACCAAAAATTACCTTTTGAAAAACGAGAGAATTTTTGAGAATAAACTTTTCTCGGCCTCTATTTCCTGTTCAACCTCCTGAACCAAACCTCTTGCTATCTGCTCGATTTTCTTTGTTACCTTTGATTTTCTGTTATGGAATAAAGGCTCCCTTTTTGCAACAGCCTCCTTTGCCTTAAAATCAAAAGGTATTACATGAATCTCGTCAGGCTCCAACATCTCGGCTATCTCCTCAACCGAAAGCTCGTACTTATAACCTAAGGATTTGTTAACAACAACGCTTAAAGGCTTTTGCTGCTTTTTTACCAGGAATGAGCCTTTTAGGCAGGTTGCAACCGTTGGTAGGTCGGGAGTTGTTATCATTATCGTCCTATCGCTTTGGGAAATTAGGGTTTTGACATCCTTTCCGACTCCCGGCGGCGAATCGAAGATGATGTAATCGTAGTACGGAGAGACCTTATCGATTATTTCCTTAAAGTGCCTTGTATTCACCAAATCTATTTTCTTTTCGAACCGGATGGTTGCAGGGACGAAATGAAAATTCCTTGAATATGCATAGATCGCTTTTTCCACCGGCAAATTCCATTTTATCACATCGTTTAGAGTTATCGGCAGGTTTGGTAACCCTAGGTAAAAGGATAAGTTCGCTGCATGGGTATTGGAGTCAAGAACAATTGTTTTTTTCCCATGGTTTTCCGCCAGATGCAATCCCAAATTTAATGCCAAAGTTGTTTTTCCTACACCTCCCTTCGGAGACATGACACATATCTTTTCAGCCATAAAATTTTATTAGTTTAAATATAAAAAAAGAAAAAAAATTTTGGTTTATTTGCTTATGTTGATAGCTTGCTTTACAGATTTCACACTCTGCTGGAACTTTTGCCCGGTAGAAACATTTTGTTGCACTGTCGAGCTTACATTAACCTTTATCCCTTCCGCTCCTTTGCATATACTTAAGAATTTGTAATTCAGCAACCTTGCACGCAAATATTTTCCTTCCGATTTTAGCTTCTCTATTTTTATCTTCAGCTCTTTACAGAATTCTTTTTTTCCAGAAACTTTGGCTTTCTTTAGAATTTTCTTAATTTTGTTTAATATTACCTTCTTGCTAACCATCTCATTATCCAGAATATTTTTAAGGGGCTCGGCTTTTTTCTCTACTTTCCATTTGTCATACACCTCTTTTTTCCCTATTTGAGCAATCCTGCCCCGCAATTTCAAAGCCTTTATCGGAGCAATCTTGGAATAGTTTAAGCACTTCTCTTTCAAAGCTTCCAATCTCTCCATAGCATCTTGAGAGGCATTTAAGCTTTCAAGCATCGCCTTTGTTCGGTTATAGGTGAGCAAGCACCTTTCCTCTATCTTCTCAGCCTTAGATAACAGCAATTCCTTTATCCTTTCTTTTATTTTCTTATACTTTTCACTTAATTTTGCCAACTCTTCCTTATGTTCCTTAATCCACCTTACTTGCAATTTTAAAGGATTTCCAACGCTTACCACAAGCTCAAACCCTTCTTTTTTCAAAGCTTCCCTTATTTTCTCCGCAAGCTCCGGATTTCCGACAACCTTTACCTTAGATACATTCATCTCCTTTAACATCTCTATTAGGTCATCTATCTGGCTTTCATTTGAAACTATTATAACCGAAGAATTTCCAGGAACGAATGGGGCGCTCATCCTTTCATCCCATCTCTTTGCAGCTACAACCAAAGGAACTAAGGACTTTGCTCTTTTTACTATTTTCATTAAAATTTCTTTTTGAATCTCTAGAGGCTCTCTTTTCCAATCCTTGACCTCAATGCTGAGATTTTCCAGCTCTACTTTTACTTCCTCTTCTCCATTCCCAACCAAAATAACCTGAGAGACTCCTAATTCCTTAAGAGTTTCTTCTACCTCCAAAGGCAGGTTATGATATGGAACTAAAATAAGGGGCACCTCTTCCTCAATTGCCAGCTCCTTAGCGGAAATAACTATGTCTACAGGGTTTTTCTCTGTTGTAGGTATATCTGGAAAATCAAATGCAATTACTGCCTTATCAACTCCTTCAGGCCAGAAGTACTTTGCCACCTCTACACTAGTTCCAAATCTCGTCATTCCCCAAATTCTTGTGACATTATACTTTTCTTCCAAGCTTTTCTCTATGCTATTGCTTATTACTGCCGGCCCTCCTATGATATAAATTTGATCAGGATCCAAGGCTTCTATTTCTTCCATAACCTCTGCCGGTATTTTATCCTTTGGTATGGAGAATACAGGAGCCCCTATTTTCTCTCCTACCACTGAACCAACTGCAAAGTCGGCGTAGGATATGTTGGTGGTTAGGATTACTGCATTCTCCGCAAGCGCTACTGGCAAAAAGATGCTTAGCATTGCAAGGATTGCCAAAAGTCTACCCAGCATAAAAAATAAGTTTTATATTTAAAAATAAAAGATGGTAATAAGAATCCCAGCCGAGGTAGAAAGGCAGCTAAGGA
>CAZCGS010000069.1:556-2501 GCA_964498505.1 uncultured archaeon | reverse complement strand
AACAAAATAAAAATTAGGATTTTTAGATATTCGGTGCATTACCGGCAAAATTTGAATTTCAGAACCCTCCTTCAAAATAGGATTTTCAACCAAATCCTGAGGCGCATAATTGCTTATTATATTGCTTTCTTCAACATCTTCAATACCTACAATCTCCCAGTCTTTTACAAAAAAATCATTTTGTCCGCCATAAGGCAAAAAGCTTACCGAATTTCTAATTTTTTCCATAGCTTTTTCTAACCTTTTACCTTCTCCTGCCATTGCAATTAAGTAGGTAGGCTCATTAACTATGGAAATCTGGGTTACTCCTTTTTCAGTTCCTTTAGCTTTATATTGAAGAAAAGTCGCATTTTCGCTTGCAATACCTCTATATCTAAGAAGCTTGGCTCCGAAAAACATCCCTTCAAATTCTTCTCTTAGTCTTTCTCTATCTATTCCTAAAAATGCTCCGAAAATTCCTGCAGCTGAGGTTGGTAAAGGAACAGGATAGCTCAGTCTGAAGCCTTTAGTATAATGAACCTTAAAAAATGCTTCAAAAAATGAAATTTTTAAAATCAAAGCTTTCATGCTTTTAGGAAAGAAACTATTTCCTCTATAACCTCACTTACAGAGGCTTTTTTAATTCCCTCAGGAATTTCCTCTATCTCCCCGAAATAGTCTATTAACAAAATTTTTGCTTCATCGCCCTTAATTTTATTCTTTATCTCCTCCCTCTCAAGCAACATTTTTAATTTCTCTAAGTTTACTTTGCCTTTCTCGAAGTCATAATCTAAATATTGAAAAACAGGCAAAGGCCCTTTTTTAGAAAAAACCACCAATGCCGCTATATATTCTGGAATATTCAAAGAATTCGTTCTTCTTGGCAAAACATAAGAAGGAGTTAGTAAAATTTCGGAGAAAGCCCTTATCCTTCTTACCCTTTCTTCGTCATCTATTTTGTAAATTCTTTTTCCTGCTTTTTCCTCTATTTTCAAAATTTTCTTGATATCTTCTTCTATTTCTTTTTCCTCAAATTTCCCAACATTTTCATAAATAATGCAGTTAAATCTCCCTATAAATTCTGCTACCTCAACTTCGAATGGGACCGGATTTCCTTCTTCCTTTCCTTCTCTAGGAAATCTTGCTCCGAATTCGGCTTTAATCGGAGTATCTCTCAAAGCTTTGAAATAGGAAAATGCTATCGGAGCTTGCCTTCTCCTTGCACCTTCTCCCCTTCCCTTCGAAACCATATATCCGAATAAGTCGTTATCGGCAAACCTTGCAGGGTTTCCAGTATCGCTTAATCTTAAAGATTCCTCTGCCTGAGGATTTTCAATAAGAGGGTCTATTTCAAATCCTTTTTCCTTTAAAGCCTGCCTTATAGCAAATTTTACAGCTCTTGCAGAAACAAAGGGCAAAACCTCTCCACTTGAGGAATACATTTTTTTCAAAGTAATTCTTGTACCTATGACTTCATCTGCATTTACATTTCCCGAGACTTTTCCCAAAATCGAGATTTGTACAACCTTACTCATTTTCAGCACCTCCATGAGTTTGAGAAGATAGAGCGTTCAGAAAACCTGTAAGTATGGCGGACTTTAAATAATAAAACTTATCTGCATGCCATTCTTTTTGCATTATCTCAGGGTATATTTCTACATCAGCTCGAATATTTGTATTTGTTTTATACTCAGTTATTCTTTCGGAGAGCTTTTCCAGAAATCTTCCGGGCGTTTCCTCAGCCCTTATATCAAATATTAATCTTTTCAGGAGTTTTTCTCCGTTATTTACCTTCAATATTTCCTTACCAGTTGCAAATGCCCACCCAAAAAACTTTTCATATCCCATAAATTTTTATATTTAAAAATTAAAAAATATTTTCTATATTCTCTTTCCTTACTCCTAAAAACTCCTTTTTAAAAACTCCGGAATGCGGCAAGATATAAAATGCTACAGAATCTTCTTT
>CAZCGS010000069.1:0-546 GCA_964498505.1 uncultured archaeon | reverse complement strand
ATAATCTCCTTTATCCCTATTTTTACCTTCTCGAACTCAGCTTGGGTTAGCTCTCCTTCAAAAACCGAATTCTGAATCCAATTTAAATACTTTCTCAAAAATTGGCAGACTTTATTAACCCTACCAACATTGACATCATAAGCTATAATCACATACATAAAAGCCTATTACCACCATATTATAAAAGGTTTGTATTTCTTTATTCCCAACAAATGTTTTATTAGTTTGTAGCATTCCAATCTTATCAATCTTTGGTAGCTTATCTTCCTTTTTAAAGTTTTGTGCTTAATTGTAGTTTTCAATTTATTTTCAAATTCTTCCAAGAATACTCTTTTTCCTTTTTCATTCAAAACACAAAAATTTAGCTCTTTTCTAAAATAACTTTCGTCGGCCTTTTTCTTTTTTATCAACTTGAAAATAACTCTATCTGCAAGCAAAGGCTTAAAAACTTCTGCCAAATCCAAAGATAAAGAAAATCTTCTCTCAAAAGGTTCATGCAAATAGCTTATGGTAGGATTCAGCTGGGTATTGTAGATTTCTGAAAGA
>CAZCGS010000068.1:0-2576 GCA_964498505.1 uncultured archaeon | reverse complement strand
ATTCATTATAGAAGCTATTTCCACACCTATTCTTTTGCCACTTTTTATAACATAAATATGATGCTCCATAATGCCATCATTTTTCTTCTCAGGGATTTCAATGTGTATAACCTCTTTTTGTCCTTTCTTTACAGAAGGATAAACGATAACCTTTCGCTTTTCATAGACCTTTTCTATAATATTTTTGAGGTTTTCTTTCTTTATCTCAGGAGAAGGAGCAGAGAATATAAATTTGCCATTTTATTTTAAAACCGAATATATTCCTTTTGCGGATGATAAGAGCTCTTTATAAGTTGGCAATTCATCGAAATAGTCAGTATATACGCAATCGTATTTTTCTTCTGTATTTTGTGGTAATTTCTGAAATTCCGAAACAAAAAATTGAATATTTACTTTTTCTTCCTTTGCTAATTTCTTTGCGTATTTTATTGCGACTTCACTGTAATCGCTACCTGCTACCTTATAACCTGCCTTCGCAAATAATATTGTTTTGAATCCCAATCCACATGAGGCATCGAGTAGATATTCTACATTTAGTTTTTGCAGTATCTTTAAAATTGGCTTAACTGCACTTTCTGTTTCTATCCAGTATTTTTTAATCCATATCTCCCTTGTAAACCACTGCCATTTCCATAGGGTATTCCAAGAATATTTGGATTTATACATCTTCTTTGATTTTTGAAGTATGGAATGAAATTAGGAAAGTTGTATTTTCCCTGTCAAATTTGTGCGATATATCCCAGTCGATTATGATCCACACTATGATGTTACTTTGTTAATAATATCTGTCTTATTTTTTCGAGTAAGCTGTTAATTTGTCTATTTATTAAAAAAACTATTAGTGACGAAAATGGTTTCAAGTAGAATGGAACTTTTAGTTTATTTGCTTTTAATACGATTTCCGGAACATCAATAAAGCTTCCATAATCTTCTATGATTTCAAAACCTTTCTGATAAGCATTTGATTTGCCATCCCATGTGTTTATGGGGAAAACCGGATGTAAAGCTTTATCAACAGTTGCATCGGCGACCAGCCAAGAGTTCAAATATACCTCAGCCGCCACATGATAGAGCTCTAAATTCCTAAACTTTCGAGTTGAATCCTTAAATAAGGTTTCATTTATTGCATTAACCACACTTTGCGAAAACCTAATTTTCCAACAATGAAATCTCGCTGGAATTCCAGCTATTCTGCAAAGAGCCACCTGCAGGATAGCTTTTGAAACGCATATCTGGGGTCTATTTCTTTTACGAAAGGCTTGAGAAGCTTTGTAAATTGGAGAAGCACCCCACTTAATTTCTTTTACAAAATCAAATATATATTGGGCAACATCAATATTATTTGGCGATAAACTCTTCACCTTATCCACAAAATCAATAAGCTCTTTTGAAGAATCTACATAATCTTTAAATCCCATGAATTTCCTCACATCTACCACCAAGATGTTTTGCCAGGAATTTTTCTGCAGACTCAAAAAACTTTAATCTATTTTCCTGAATTAAAAGTCCATGTCCTTCGTTTTCGAAAAGCAAATATTCCACTTCTTTGCCTCTTTCTCTGAGTGCTTTAACGATTTGTTCGCTCTCCTCTCTATTTACTCTTGGGTCATTTGCTCCCTGAGCTATAAGTAATGGTATTTTGATTTTGTCTGCATGGAAATAGGGTGACCTTGACTTTAGGAATTCTGCTTCTTCATCCGGGTCACCTATTCTTTTTCTGAATATCGCCCGGTATGTTTTCCAGTAAGGAGGGATTGACTTCAAAAATGTGATTAAATTGCTCGGTCCACATACGGAGATTGCACATTTGAATAAATCAGGTGTGAATGTAGCTCCACAAAGTGCAGCATATCCACCGTATGAAAAGCCCTTGATTGCTATCCTTTCGGGGTCTGCGTAGCCATTTTCAATACACCATTTAACTGCATCAACAAGGTCATCGTGCATCTTGCCACCCCATTCCCTATCACCTGCGTTCAGAAACTCTTTGCCAAATCCCATTGAGCCACGAAAATTAACCTGCAAACATAAATAACCCCTATTTGCGAGCCATTGCACCACAGGGTCAAATGCCCAAAAGTCCCTATCCCAGGGACCACCATGCACCTCGAGTACCATAGGCAGATTTTTTCCCGGTAAACCTTTGGGGAATGTGAGATAGCATAACATTCTGTAGCCATCCCTTGTTCGTATAAATACCGGCATTTTATTGGAAAAGGTATATTTTTTAAGTTCGGGCTGGGTTGAAAATAAAAATTCCAATTTCTTACTATCCCTTTGATAAAGATAAAATTCCCATGGTGTATCATCTTTACTAAATGCTATGACCCATATGTTATTATCACTGCTCTGGCTGGTTATCACATAATCGCCTTTCAATTTGTCGTTTAAAAATTCGATGTCTTCCTTTACTTCATCTGAAACTGCTATCCAATTAGCTTTTTCTTTATAAATGCAAACAGCAAGTAGCTCATCGGTATAAGGATGAAATAACGCCAAACTTCGCATTGGCAAACAATCATATGAGTATTTCATCAGGTCGCGAAGGATGGGCACGAAGGATGCTTGCCTGGACG
>CAZCGS010000067.1:0-2590 GCA_964498505.1 uncultured archaeon | reverse complement strand
CCGAGGTAAAGGCAGTAACCTACCACCACATGGAAATTAAAAAAGAAGATAACCTTTGGGTTGTTCAGGTTGTTCTGGATGTTTAATTTACTCTAAGGCCAAAAAAACCCTGTTTAGTACGTGATCTATTTTATCTGGAAAGTAAATTGCTTTTTCCCCTTTTATCAAAGTAAATGAAAGCAAAACATTCTTTTGAGTTCTCAAGAATTTTAAGTACCCTTACAGGCTCCTAATTTTCATCTGGCAATCCCCTATAAATGCTTCCCTTTCCCAAATCATAACTTAAATTTCCGAGTTCCAAATCCTTAATCCAAATCTCTCTGCCGCTCATCCGGTAACCTATTTCCTCTCCGGAGATTGATTGAGCAACACGCTTATCGGAATGCCATCAGGTCTTTCGGATTTATCTTCCATCAACTCAAAACTTTTCTCAAACAGAGAGGAGTAATATCTGTATTTATGCAATAGAGCCCTTTTAGCTTCATAATGGTGATTCTCTATCAGCTCAGCTATTTTCTCAGCCGAAACAACCATATATAAAATCTTTCAAAACCTTTATTATGCTCCTGAGCATCTTGGCTATTATAGCTACCTCAATAGCCATATGGTATGCGGGTGAGTACTTTACCCAATCCTCAAGCAGGATAGGAGATTATTTAGGGCTCTCAAAATCCGCAAGGGGAGCTACTTTGGATGCAATTTCCAGCTCCTTACCAGAGCTTATGATTTCCCTAATAAGCCTGCTTGCCTTCCAGGAATTTTCGATCGGTATAGGAACAATAGTCGGCTCCGCCCTGTTTAATATCTTAGTTATTCCTCCTATCTGCGTTTTTCTCGCTCCCAAACCCTTCAAAATAAGCGATGAGGTTATTCACAGGGATGGTTTATTCTACAACCTGACCATCATAATTCTTCTTACAGCGATTTTCTTTTCAAAGGAATGGTCGGCTCAAACAGCCATAATATTTTTAGGAACCTATCTTCTCTATCTTTTAGAAATCTTTAGGCATGGAAGCTCTTCAGCATACATAAAAAACCTGCTGGAATTTTTCAGGCACGGACCCAATTTGAGGAGGAAAAAAGAGAAAATTAGAAGAAGGATAGAGATAGAAATAGGGATAATGCTTCTTTCCTTAGGGATTATAGCTATCTCCAGCTATTTTCTGGTCGAGCATGTAATTATCCTTTCCAATTCCTTAGGAATCCCTCCGATTATCCTGAGCTTTACCCTCATAGCTATCGCCACAAGCTTTCCCGACTTGGTTGTTTCGGCACACGATGCAAAAAGAGGAGATATTTCAGGCGCTTCCTCAAATGTTTTCGGCTCGAATATTTTCGATATTTTGATAGGGTTGGGATTGCCAATTCTTCTTGCAAGCCTCTTTGGAATCCCTGTAACCATCTCGATCGAAAGCATGGCTCTGGTATTCGCCCTCTTAGCCTCTACCGTAATAGTGCTTTATATTTTCGCTGAGAAGATGACCCTAACCAAACCGAGAGCTATTATGCTGCTTTTAATCTATTTCTGGCTCCTTGCCTACTCAATCTTCCTGATTTAAAAAGAATTTTTTATTTTCTGTATTTAAAATTTTTTACCATTCTTCAATCATGAAAGGGAAGGCTCCAGACTTGTACAACTTGGTAATAACGGTAGATAACCCGACAGAGGCAAATGTTTTGAAAGCAGAGCAGGAAGTGCTGGAAGGAATAGAAGTTCATGTTCCGGTACTCGAATATGTCATCGACCCAGAAACATCGGAAGTGCGCGACATAAAGATAGAAACATTGAAATTAGTTAACATAGACGAAATAGAGCCGGAAAAGCAACCAACATATCAGGGACATCATTATACACTAACCGAAAAAATAGTCGAGAAAGGACCTTCCGATGAGATAAACAAAATTCTAAGAGAGTCAATTTTCGGAATGGTTAGAGAATTTCCTGTTAAAGCAGTAATTGTCCAATCTCCTGAAGACAAACACCATCACCATAGCTTATTAGGATACGCGGGCCTGTTGCAAAGAAACTTCCAAACAAATGTCTTTACCACTCCCTACGAAGCCTTCGGTCAAAAAGACTCAAAAAATCCAGACTTCTTCGATGTAGATGACAGAACCGCAATAGAAAACCTTGCAGAAATTCAAGTGCACTCAGAAATAAAATGGAACGAATCCGTACCTTATGAACCAATAGAAAAAGGTATTAAGAAGTACATAGATTTATTTAGTAAAATGCTTCAAAAAGCTAAAGGAAATTGGGATATAATGATAGGAAAAGTTGCAGAGTTTGAAGGAGACGATAAAAAAGGATATCACTCACTGTCCAGAGGTATAAGGAGGAGGAGAGGATGGACCGAACGCTATCTGGGAAGAAAAGTGAAGGATAATTACGGATTGAAGGAAGAATTATACAGATTAGGTCCAGTAGATCACGGACTTTTATCCGACAGAGAGCAACGTCCGGCTTATATCGCAATGCATCCAGATGATAGACCTATCTCCCTTTGGTCTTACCGCAGCTTTTAATTTTTGTTGTTTTTATTTTTCCAAAATTTCATAGCCCTCCTCAAATTTAAGCCTGACAAACTTA
>CAZCGS010000066.1:0-2869 GCA_964498505.1 uncultured archaeon | reverse complement strand
ATGGAGCTCTGAGGTCTCGATGATTTGGGAAGAAACCCACTGACCCGGGTTCGAAGCGGGAAATACTTCCCTGCACCCCTAAATAATGGCTTCGCCCCCTTTCCAAACCCCCAAATATTATCCTCCCTCCACCGGAAGAGACTAAGTCTACTTTCAAACCGTGCTCTTTTTTATCTACCATAACCAGATACCCAACTCTTCCTATCAAGAAAAAAGATTAAAAAACTTGTCCTTTCTGCACCGAAAATCCTGGCGGCCCCAAACTTTTTATTTTAAAGGAAGTTAAGAAAATTATGACAAGAGTCATAACAATTCTGTCAGGAAAGGGAGGTGTAGGAAAAACAACCCTAACATTTAATCTCGGGGTAGCTCTCACCGATATGGGAAAAAATGTTTTAATAATAGACGGAAATCTAACAACCCCGAACTTAGGAATTCATGCCGGCATTCCCGCATACGAAAACACTTTGCACGATGTTCTTAAAGGAAAAATCGACATATTCGATGCTATAAGAATTCTGCCTTATGGACTAAAAATTCTACCCGCAAGCATAAATGTTAGGGATTTGGAAGGTTTGAATCCGGAGCTATTGCCTGCATACATAATAGACCTGGTAGGGAAAATAGATATCGTGCTTATAGATGGAGCTGCAGGATTAGGGAGAGAAGCGGTCTCGGCTTTAAAAGCGAGCGATGAGGTTTTGGGGATAGCAACACCGGACATTCCAGCCCTAACAGACCTAATAAGGTTAGCCAAAATAGCGGAAAGGCTTAAAAAAATCTATACCGGAACTGTTATTAACAGGGTTTCGAATAAAAGTTATGAAGTTTCGAAGGATCAAATATCATCATTCCTTGAAGACCTTCCAATAATTGAAACAATACCGGAAGATAAGTCTGTTCCCCTAGCCCTGAAAAAAAGGATGCCTGTGCTTCATTTGAATCCTAAGGCAAGAGCTAGCAGAAAAATTATGGCGATAGCCCACAAAATTTTGGGTTTGGAATACAAGGAAAAAATTCCTTGGAGGGAAAGACTATTCAAATTTTTTGGTTTGAGCTTAGATTAATCTATTCTGAACCTCAAAATTCCTCCGATTCCGCCCAAATTTTTGAATTGAACGCCCTCATCAAAATCTTCCGAAATAATTTCATAATCTACCTTTTTTTCCTTGCATATGGATTCAAGTTTTTCTTTATTCTGATATCCCTTGCTTATCAAACAAAGTTCTACCGCTCCCAGCTCTATTGCCCGAATTGTATCCTCCTCACCATAAACAACCATATCATCTCCTTTTGCCAAATGTTGAAAAAAGTTTTTTAATAGCTCCCTCTCTCTTGCAAGTTCGGTCTCCTTTAAAAGCTCCTTTCCCCTTTCTATCGTTTCCTTCAACCCCTGTTCTTCTGTATAACTTGTATCTACAATACCAACAACCTTTCTCTTTAGCTCTTCATTAAAAAATTCCCTGACAAGCTTTTCCTTTATCGGTCCCGGTCCGGAAACTATAATGCCCTTAAGATTGGGCTCCTCCTCCAAAAAATATTTCTCTGCAAGCTCGGCAACATTTTTTAAAAAAGAAGTTAGCAGATTTTCCCTAACCCTTGCAAATCGAACAGCACTTTGGCCGCCGGCCCTTGTTTTTCCCGGAACTAAGGAACTAACATGCCTCTTCCTTATCAAACTTTTTCCGGCTATGTAGGCAAAGTCAGCACTTTGAGAATCCAAACATAAAATCCCAAATTCCTTTCTAACTTTAGTAATTTCTTTTAGAGGCTCTAAGTTAAAAACCTGATCGCACCAGTATAACTTTACTTTTAAGGGTTGGGGAGGTTCAATAGCCCATAACCTTATCTCGCTTCTTCCTTCTTCCCCTACATTTCCGCAAAAGATTACCAAACCGTTGGCAGGCAATTCCTTAAGCTGTTTCAGGTATTGCAGAATTTTTCCCAGCGCATCCAAAACATTTTTTCTCACCGTTTTACTTTTTACATTCCTTGTTAGGGCGATTTCCTGGGATATCATCTCGGTCGCCTTTGTTATGTTATAATTGGCCGGCAAATACAAACTTATCAACTCCGTATGCTTTCCCCTTATCCTGCTCAATTCTTCCAATAACTCGGTAAGCTTTTCAACATCCATTATATATTTTCGACAAAATTTTATAATGCTGGTTTTTATTTTGGGTTTGGTCGATTTGGCGGCTGCATTTTATTTACTCCTTGCCTATAAGATAGAAAATCCGTTAGTTTTGATAATAGTTATTGTTCTGATTGCAAAAGGATTTCTCTCGGTCAAAAGCATCTTCAGCTAGCTATTCCTTAAGTATTCTCTTCGTGCGCAAGCAAATTTCTAAAATACATGAGCTCCGCTACACTTTTACACAACTTTTTGTCAATCAACCCAGAATTTCCGATGATTAAGAATATCTCCTGAGTAAAAATTCCTTTTGTCATCCAACTGCCCTACCTCTTTTATATCAAGCTCTTTTAGGTCTCCAAAGTATCTTTCCAACTCTTCCTTTATCTACTCCCGCCATCTTTTGTTGAGGTAGTATTCTGCCATCCTTTCAAACCTTTGCCTAAAGTCAAGGTATTTTCTGAGGGTGGAAAATTTTATTTCATCCAGCCAGGAAGAGTCTCTAACAAACAAAACCTTTCCTTCCTTAAAAACCCTGAACCTGAAATTCAAAAGCAAATCCCAAAAAATGGACAAATGGAATTCCTTAGAAGAACAGCTCAGTATCCTTTCCTTTGTTCTTTCATCCGCATTTTTCTCGGTAAAAACGCAAATATCTATGTCGGAATAAGGCTTTTGCTCTCCTCTTGCATAACTCCCGAATAAAATTACCGCCCTAACCTCCTTTATCTCCTT
>CAZCGS010000065.1:0-3218 GCA_964498505.1 uncultured archaeon | reverse complement strand
TTCGGATTAGGGACCTTCCAGTACCCTAATCCTATCCGGTATTAGTCCCAGTTTCGGGTCCGGAGCCCCTAATAATCTTCAAAACTTTGGTGAGTTTCCATTTGCCTCTCTTTCCGAAATAATCGTCAGAAAATCCTACCGGATATTTTTTCCACTTCCTTAGGAGCTCCGGAATTTCCCGGGGTTATCCCGGACCCGAGGGCAGGTTGACTACGTGTTACTGAGCAGTTCGCCCTGCCTGCTCCTCTCTCCCAGAGGGAAAAAGGAACAGACAAGACTCGCATGGCTTAGTCGGACTCCCATAGCAGTGGCCTCCGGCAGGATCAACCGGACTTGGCGGGGAATTGCTTTTGCTCCTAGTTTCCACTAAACATCCTACCTGCTCGGATCTAACCAATTTGGTTAGATCCAAACATCGCCTCCAGGGTTTCTGGAGGCTCGAATAAATAAACCTTATATAAAATTAAAAAGAAAAAGTTTAAAAAGGTTAAAAAAGCAAAAATTATTTAAATGCTGACATTGCCAATACTATTGCTGCTAACACAGCACAAATCCAGGAAAGTACATAACCCAAAGATACCAGATAATTTACATAGGTCACCACTCCCGCAAAGGCAGATACTCCCATTTTCAATACTTCAAAGGCTGCTGCAAATAATGCAAATCCTGCAGCTGACATGAACAAGCTAAAAACCATCTTTTCATTTACTTTTAAATACCTCAGTACATCCACTGTCAGGAAAAATGCTGTCGCTATTATCATTGCTGCCGGAAACCCTGAGGTCAATGAAATCCCTGCCCAACTCGCTATTGCCGTTACTAATATCCACACTAGCAACCCTAAGATTCCCCTAACCTCTGCCATAATTGAAAGCAAAAAATATTTATATTTGAGGTTTAGGCTGAATATCTGCAATTGACGAATTGCTAACCAAAACACTTTATCTCCTCTCCCTTAACCAAAGCACTTAACACCTTTTTTCCAACCTCACTTTTCTTCGAAATCTTTACCCTACCCTTTTTGCCCACAATTGCCGAAAAAATATGCTCATCATTTATGTAAAATTCTACTTGCTTACCCTCATACTTCGGATCAAAAAAGAAGGTTATGTTTTTTCCCTTCTCTTCTATCTCAAAAGGAACCCTTTCCTTCAAAGTTTTCTCCTTAGGAATAACCTCTATCTTCAAACCCAACTTCTTCTCCAACTTCTCAATATTCCTACCTTTCCTTCCGATTAGCTTTGGGATTGCTTTTGCCTCAACCTCAATCGCAACCTTATTATCTCCAACAAAGTTTATCTTCGCGTCGCTATCGTAATTTTTAATATGCCGGAAAATTTCCTTTTTTGCAAGCTCATGGATTTTCGAAACCTTTTTCTTCTCAGCCTCTATCGGCACAACCACATTCTCCTCTCCGTAAGTATAAATCTCGTATTTTAGCTCCCCGGTTTCAAAGCTCCTTACCTCAACCACAGGCCTTGCCAAATCCTCTTCCGTCATGCCGGTAGGAACCTTTACCGTTAAAGTTAGCTCATAAACATCCTTTATCCTTCCGTCTTCAACGAAGATGACGGTATCTACTATGTGGGGAAGCATTCCGAGCTCTACCCTTCCCAAAAATCTTTGGATAGCGTCTATTGCTTGAGAAGCATGCACCACTCCAACCATCCCTATTCCAGCCAACCTCATATCAGAAAAAACATTAAAATCTCTGGTCGTGCGCATTTCATCAAAAATTGTGTAATCAGGTCTAACCAGCAATAAAATTTCAGCTGTCTTTACAAAATCTCCGTCTAATGCGCTATATTGGGTAATTTCCTTGCTTACCTGCAAATCTCTAGGAGATTCCATAGTCTTTACTATTTTGCCCATTTTTAGATAAAATTCTGCCAAAGAAGCTGCTAAAGTTGACTTTCCGGAGCCGGGTCTTCCTGCTATTATAATTCCTTCAGCCTTCCTCATAATCCTTTCCTTCAATTTATCAGAAAGTTTGTAATCATCTAGGGTTAATTTGACAATCGGTCTAACCAAGGTTATTTCTCCAGCATTGGAAAAAGGTCTTCTGGCTATGGAAATTCGCATTTCATTGACTTGGAGAATGGTAGCGCCGTTCCTATCTATCTCTATCCAGGCATTTTCCTCCTGCCTTGCAAACTCAAATATTTGTTTAATTATCTCCTCGATTTCTTCTTTGCTTAAAGGTTTATCGCTCGCCCTAACAAGTTTGAAGTTTCCAGGCTTTCCCCTCTTGGCATAAACATGGCAGTTCTCTTTGAAATGCAGGCTCATTGTATCAGGGGTTAGAAACTTTTCTAAGTGCAGTTCTTTCGGAGGCTCCTTTTCAATATAAACCACCTTGATTCCAAAAGCCTTTGCAACCTCTGCCTGCACCAAATCCCTAGTGTATAAAATTGCGTTGTATTCTTTAGCTACATCCCTTATCAAGGCATCTATTCTACCTTTCCTTGCAAGCCTTATTTCTTCCAAAGTTGGCTTCCTCCCCACAATTTCCACCTTTATATCCTTAAAATTCCTCAGTTTCTGAATTTCCTGCAAACCTAAAAATCCTATCTCCTTTCCGCTAGATGCTTGGGCTTGGAGCTCATCTATAACAAACTCCGGAATTATAATTTCAGCCTTTTTTATCTTTCCTTGGCTTATATACTCGCTAAGCAGACCGTCTATCAAAACAGAGGTATCCGGAACTATTTTCTGCTTTTTTCCATCTTTTTTCATAATTTTTTGTTATTGAAATAATTTAATAATGGACAAATTTCCGAAGGTAGGTGTTGGAATAATGTTGCTAAAAGACGGGAAGGTTCTATTAGGAAAAAGGCATGATGACCCGAAAAAGGCTAAAAGCGAATTGCACGGAGAGGGAAGTTGGACTATGCCAGGAGGAAAATTAGAATTTGGCGAAACATTAAAAGATGCCTGCTTTAGAGAAGTTTTTGAAGAAACGGGAATAAAAATAAATAAAGATAGCTTGCAACAAATTTGTGTTTTAGAGAATATTTTAGAAGATGCGCATTTCATAACCTTCGGTTTTATTTGTCAGGATTTTGAAGGAGAAGCAAAGGTTAAGGAACCCGAAGAAATTGTAGAATGGAGGTGGTTTGATTTAAAAAAGCTGCCTACCCCTCTATATAAACCCAGCGAGGAGATAATAAAAGCGTATCAAGCGTATCGCCAACAAAAAGATTTTGGAGAAGTTTAGG
>CAZCGS010000064.1:0-3250 GCA_964498505.1 uncultured archaeon | reverse complement strand
AGGTTTAATTCCGAGTTTTTTTCTAAGTTCCTCCGGAATGATAATCTCTCCCTTAGGTCCGACCTTTGTTTCCATGATTTAATATGGTTTTATTTTTAAAATAATCATGGAATTCAAGCCTGGAGATATAATAAGGATAAGAAAGAATGGAGTTTGGTGGGAAGGTACGGTGATGCCAAGAGAGGATAGAGATTACATAACTCTGAAGCTCAAAACAGGGTACAATGTTGGGATTAAGTTGGAAGGGGTTGAAAGGATTGAAAAAATCGGGGAAATAAAGTTGGAAAGGCAAAAACCTGTAAGCTTTGAAGTAGAATTAAAAAAGGATATGCCTTTGGTTTGCGTTTTGAGCACCGGAGGGACTATAGCTTCATCAATAGATTATCGAACAGGAGCGATTCAAGCTAGTTATCAAGCTGAGGATATTGTAAAAGCTGTGCCGGAAATTTCGAACTTTGTAAATTTGGAAAGCAGATTGGTTTTTCAGGAGATGAGCGAGAATTTAACCCCTAAGCACTGGCAAATTCTGGCAAGAGAGGTTTTCAGGGAAATAAAGGAAAAAAATCCTGAAGGAATTGTTATTCTGCACGGCACAGATACCCTAACCTATTCAGCATGTGCTTTGTCATTTATGCTGAGAAACTTGAGCATTCCCGTTATTTTTACCTTTGCCCAGAAATCGAGCGATAGGGGAGCTAGCGATGCATTTATGAATTTATTATGTTCCTGCATAGCTGCCGGAAGGAGTGATATAGCAGAGGTTTGTGTGTGCGGACACGCAACCATAGAAGATAACTATTGTTTTGTACACAGAGGGAATAAAACAAGGAAGCTCCATACCTCGCAAAGAAACGCTTTTAGAAGTATAAACGATTTTCCCTTAGCAAGGGTTTTTCCTGAAGGAAAAATAGAGATAATGAACCGAAGGTATTTCAGAAAGGATAAAAATAGGGAGGTTAGGTTAGAAGATAAGTTGGAGGAAAAGGTAGCCCTCCTGAAATTCCATCCCGGAATGGACCCTGAAATTTTGGATTGGTACATAGAAAGAGGTTATAAAGGTTTGGTTATAGAGGGTACAGGCTTAGGACATGTTAATGTAAGCAACAGCAAATTTTCCTTCCTGCCGAAAATAAAAAAGGCTAGAAAAGAGGGTATGATCATTGCTATGACCTCCCAATGCATATACGGAAGGGTTAATCCCTGGATTTATTCCAACCTTAGAAAGTTGAGGGAAGCTGGAGTTTTGTATTTGGAAGATATGCTTGCGGAATGTGCATTGGTAAAGCTTATGTGGGCTTTGGGAAAGAGCAAGGAGGAAGAGGAGATAAAAAAAATAATGCTTTCAAATCTTGCAAACGAATTAAATCCAAGAATTTCTCCGAAGACCTTTCTGTTTTAATATTTTTAAACTTAGCATTATTATGGCGGAAATTCCTTTCTCTGAATTTGCTAAGATAGAGTTGAAAGTTGGGAGGGTTGTTGGAGCCGAGAAAATAGAAGGCTCGGATAAATTGATAAAAATGGAGGTCGATTTTGGAAACGGGGATAAAAGGATAGTAGTAGCCGGTATAGCGAAGAAATATTCGGTAGAAGAATTGTTATGGAAGGAATTCGTCTTTGTTACAAATTTGGAAAGGAAGAAGATATTCGGAATAGAGAGCCAAGCAATGATTTTAGCTGCTGAAGATAAAGAAAGAAATTTGGCATTGGTGACTTTGGATAAGGAAATAGAGGAGGGGGCAAGGGTTCGCTAAGTATTTTAAATCCAATGTAGATAGAACTTTGTATGAATTTTTTGACAGATTGTGCTACAAGTTGGGTTATATCCAGAATAAAAATTTTCGGATTGAATGAAGCCCTTGACAGATGGTGGCTTCATCATCCAGATGAATATCCGTACTGGAATGAAAAATACCATTCTCAAGAGCCTGACCCTAAAAAAGTTGAAAAGGTTTTGGAAGAGGTATACAGAGCATTAAAAAAGCTCGACTAAAAATTTCGGAATATCTTGCTCTTCCAAAATTCTAACCCCTTTCGGATATTTCCTATGGGGCTTTCCTGCTTTTACCTCTATTTTTAAATTTCCTGCAATGCAATCGATTTCATAGGAATTTTTGAAGTAATAAATCTCTCCAAATTTTCTAAACAAATGCTCCTGGACAACATGCTCCAACAAGGCTTCATATTTAATTTCTTTGTTAGAAATTAAAGAAAATGCTCTGAAGATGAAAGGGTCTCTAAAGAAGATTTTCTTTTCCTTTCTGAAAGAAACCTGGCGCTTATCCTTCCAGTAGGCTATTTTAAGCGCAAACAAATCGTCAAGTATTTCTAAATATTCTTCCACAACATAGTGAGAAATTCCTATTTTGTTTCCTATTGCGTTAAAAGAGGTTGCGGAAGGGACTATATTCAAAACCTCGGAAATTATCTGGCGCATTATTCTTATGCTCTTTCTGGCTTCCAAAACCTCCCTTTCTAAACTTTCTATGAAATCCTCGTAAAAAGGAATGTTATTTATACTTAAAGGGAATCCGCCAGAAGAAAGATACTTCTCAAAGAGCTTTAAAATTTTTCTCTCGTTCGAGTAATATTTTTCTGGATTTGCTCCGTGAATTTCTACAAATTCTTTAAAATTTACTGGCATGACAAAAATTTTTCTTCCCCTACCCTTTCTTCCTGGAAAGGAATCGGCATGCTTAAGCAAATGCATGCTTGAAGAGCCGCTTACAGTAATTACATCTTTCTCGAAAGCTCCAGTCTCTATAAACCCCTTAACTATTCTATCCCATCCCGGCAATCTCGTAGCTTCGTCGAGAAAGATAAAACTAGTTTCTATCTTTTCCTCTTTTTTTATTTCTAAGTACTTTTTTATCGTATCTCTAAACTCTGCTAAAGTCGAAAAAAATTCGAGATTTAAATACAGGACCGCTTTCGGTTTATCAAGATGGTTGAGAATTTCCCTTATCAACAACTTTAGCCCTGTTGTCTTTCCAACCTGTCTTGGACCAATAACAAAGTTTAGGGAAAAAGGTTCCAAGGAGATTTGCTTAATCCATTTTGGAAGCCATTTTATTTTTTGAGCTTTCCATGTCTTTAAATGCTTATCTTCCTCTTCCCATCTTTCATTTTCCCACCAAGGATTCAGCTCTTCAAACATTATATTTATTGGATACAAATAATATTTAAATACTTGTATGTGTCAGATACAAAAAGCCAAACTCTAAGAGTCCAAGAACCTGATACAGCAAAA
>CAZCGS010000063.1:0-3301 GCA_964498505.1 uncultured archaeon | reverse complement strand
TGGTTCTATTCGAAATTTGAGGAGCTTACTCCGCCCCAAAGGTATTCATTCAAGCTAATCCTTAAAAGGGAGAATGTGCTCATAGCCTCTCCGACAGGCTCCGGAAAAACTTTAGCAGGCTTTCTAGCTATTCTTAATTTTCTCTTTGACCTTGCGGAAAGGAAAGAGCTAAAAAATAAAGTTTACTGCGTTTATGTTTCTCCGCTAAGGGCTTTAAACAATGATGTTAGGAGGAATTTAGAGGAACCTTTGAGGGAAATAAGGGAGATTGCAGAGAAGGATTTTGGGAAGGAGTTGGAAGAGATAAGGATAGGGTTGAGAACCTCTGACACAAAAGGGAGCGAGAAGTCAAGGCATTTGAAAAAGGTCCCCCATATCTTAATAACCACTCCGGAATCCCTTGCCATAATTTTGAACGCTCCGAAGTTTGGAGAGGCTCTGAAAGGGGTTGAATTTGTCATAGTTGATGAGATTCATGAGCTGGCTTCAAGCAAAAGAGGAGTCCATCTCTCCCTCTCTTTGGAAAGGCTTGTCCATATTGCGGGAAAGGAATTTACGAGAATAGGGTTGGGGGCAACTCTCTATCCCTTGGAGGAGGCTGCAAAGTTTTTAGTAGGGAACAACAGAAAATGCAAGATTATAGATGTTTCTTGGGAAAAGCCCTATGATATAAAAGTTGAAACCCCTTTAAAAAACCTTGTTTGGGCACGGGCAGAGGAAATAAATCATGCCTTGTACGAAAAACTCGACAATTTTATCCAAAGGCACAAAACAACCCTAATATTTACAAATACCAGGTCGGGAACGGAAAGGGTTGTTTTCCATCTGAAGGAAAGATGGAAGGATAGATATGAAAACCTTGATAAGGATTTTGAGCTTATAGGAGCCCATCACAGCTCTCTTTCAAGGGAGCTAAGATTGGGAATAGAGGAAAAGCTTAAGAAAGGCTTGCTTAAAGCTGTTGTTTGTTCGACTTCTTTAGAATTAGGAGTCGATATCGGTTATATAGACCTGGTTGTTCAGATCGGCTCTCCAAAGTCTATAACCCGAGCTATCCAAAGGATAGGTAGAGCGGGACATAAATACAAAGATGTTGCAAAAGGGAGGGTTTTGGTTTTGGATAGGGATGATTTGGTTGAGTGCAGCGTTATGTTAAAATGCGCTTTGGAAAGGAAGCTTGATAAATTCAGCATTCCGAAGAATTGTTTGGATGTTCTCGCCCAGCATTTATTAGGCTTAGCCCTAACCAAAAAATGGAAGGCTGAGGAAGCTTTTAATTTGGTAAGGAAAAGCTATTGCTATAAAGACCTTTCCTGGGAGGATTTTGAGAAGGTTTTGGAATACCTTTCCGGCTATTATGTTGAGTTGGAAGATAGAAAGGTCTACGGAAAGATTTGGTACGATAAGGAAAAAAAGGAGTTCGGGAAAAGAGGAAAGTACGCAAGGGTCATATACTATTTAAACCTTGGTACTATTCCGGACGAGGTAAAGATAGATGTTTTTTCCTATCCGAAGTTTAAATATATAGGTTCAATAGAAGAGGACTTTTTAGAAAGGCTGAAGAGGGGAGATATCTTTGTTTTAGGAGGAAAGACCTACCGATTTTTATTTGCAAGGAGTTTGAGGGCTTATGTCCAGGAGGTAAAGGAAGCCTTACCAACCATTCCAAACTGGTTTTCGGAAACCCTACCTTTATCCTTTGACCTTGCAAGGGAGATAAGGAAGTTCAGGGAAAAACTCTCGGAAAAAATGGGAAAGGAGAAAAAGGAAAAGGTGATAGAATGGATAGCAAAAGAATATCCTGTAGGAAAAACAGAGGCAACAAACATTTACAACTATTTCTGGGAGCAGTTTAAATTCGCTTTAATCCCTAAGGAAAATGAAATCTTGATTGAAGATACCAGAGACCTTGAGAAAAGGAGGTTTATAGTTTTCCATGCTCTATTCGGAAGAAGGGTGAACGATGCTTTGTCAAGGGCTTTTGCCTTCATTCTTTCAAACAAATATTCCTGCGATATAGCAATAACTATAAGCGATAACGGATTTGCATTCCATTTGCCTTATAGTTATGAAATTGAATTTGGAGAAATAATAAAAGAGCTGGGAAAGGAAAACCTTGAGGAACTTTTAAAGAAAAATATAAGGAGGGCTGAGATAATGAAAAGGAGGTTCAGGCATAACGCTACAAGAAGCTTTCTGGTTTTGAGGAATTATAAGGGTTATAAGATAAGTGTTAGCAGGCAGCAGCTCAGCGCTCAAACTTTATTAAATATTTGCGAGAAAATAGACCCTGATTTTCCGGTAATTAAGGAAACCTACCGGGAAATTTTATATGATGTTATGGATTTGGAGAATGCAAAGAAGGTTGTTGAAGGGCTGAAAAAAGGGAGGATAAAGGTTAGGGTAATAAAAACTAAGGTTCCTTCTCCTTTTGCCCACAACTTAATAGTTATGGGAGAGCCGGACATTATTTTAATGGAAGATAGAAAAAAAAGATTGATAAAACTCTGGGAGGAGGTTATGAAAGAGATAAAAAGAAAATGAAAAGGTTTAGGATTTTTTCCGGGAAAATAGAAATCCTTGCCCCGTACCCGGCAATTTTCCTTAGGGAAATTTCCTCTATTTGTATAGCAGACTTGCATTTGGGATTTGAGGGAAGTTCTGCAAGTGAGCACGGAATTTTCATCCCGAAAATTCAATTTAAGAAAATCCTAGCCGATGTAAAAGAAATTATAAAGGCTGAAAAAAGTGCTAAAAAAATGATAGTAAACGGAGATATAAAGAATAGATTCTCAAGGGCTGACTTCCATGAGTTTGCTGAAATCTCTGATTTTCTAAAATTTCTTTCCGAAAATTTTGAGGAAATTATTTTGGTAAAAGGGAACCATGATAACTATTTGGAGAACATAGCAAACAGGTTTGAAAAGGTAAGGGTTTGCAGGGTTTTTGAGGAAAAGGAGTATGTTTTTTTGCACGGGGATAGAGAAATTGATTTGGAAAGGCTTAAGGGAAAAATCCTAATTTTGGCTCACGAGCATCCTTCCATAGCCTTCTCCAACCAGGTAGGAGCAAGGGAAAAGGTTCCATGTTTTTTGTACGGAGAGGATGAAAGGAAAAAGATAAAGGTTGTTCTGTTACCTGCATTTTCCTATCTTTTTCCAGGGACAGAAATAAATTTGGTTCCTAAGGAGGCTTTACTTTCTCCAATCCTGAAAAAGTTTGATATTGACAGGTTTAAGGTTTTGGCTGTAGAGAGGGAGCTTGATTTGGCGCTTGAATTGCCGGAGCTCGGAAGGATTAG
>CAZCGS010000062.1:0-3326 GCA_964498505.1 uncultured archaeon | reverse complement strand
ATTTCTTGCAGGAATATTTGTATAAAGATTCTGAGGGCATAATTGTAATTCCAGTTCTTCCGATAGAGGAAATGGTGGAAATCTTGCTTAGATTCTTTTCTAGGTTTAAAGGAGAATTTAAAGGTAGAGCATTTTTATTATCAAAGGAAGGGATAATTGTGTTTGAAAGTAAAGAGTAAACCCTGTGCTCAGGGCCCACCAAAAGCTTATCTCCATTCTCCAAGGTAATCTTAAACATCTCTCCTTCATAATCACAGCTGAATATTTCCCTTACCTTCTGCCATTCTTTCTTGCTCAATTTTTGGGTTTAGGGTTAGGATTAGTTCGTTGCCTTTCAAATCTTTGAAGTATTTCCAGCTGCTTTTTGAAAAATTACGCTCTTGTTGCTTCAAGCTGACAAGTTTACACTGTAAACTAAATTTTTAATCGTCAAAGGAACAAACATTTCATATTCGTTTCATTCATACCAAAATCAGTTCTAGGGAAAACTTTGGTTGGTTACAAGGGAGCGCTGAGCTGGGAATTTTTTGTTTTCCAGAGTTGGAGTTTTTCTAATCATATTCTTTTTGGGACATTTTTTGGGACATTTCTCAATAATAATTTATACTTAAGTCCACGCTTTCCTTTTCCGACTACTGCAAAAATTCCTCTTTTTACCAAATCTGTTAAATCACGTGTTGCTGTTCTTTTAGTAGTATTATTTAGGTTCTGATATTCTTTATTTGTAATGAATCCTTTCTCAACAACATAATTTATAGCTTTAATTTGCCTTTCATTAAGCCCTAATTTCTCCAACTCTTCCAAACTAGGAGGCAGCCTAAAAATTACAACAAAAGCTCCACCAATATACTTAAATTCTGGCTCAGGAATATTCCATTCCTTACATTGTCTTATCATATCTAAAGTCCCTCCACCAACATCTTCAACATATCCCACTAAAAATAATTGTTTGAATAAAAGAGGATTACGAGGAACTGATCTATGTTCTCTTTTTAAGTCTTCAATTGTTATCCCGTTAGGCAGTAATCCCGGACTCCATATTTCTATTCGATTGTTAAAAATTCTAATTTGAACCTTAGAAGGAGATTCATAGTCTCTATGCACAATAGCATTTGTAATTGCCTCTCTTATTGCATCTGGAGGATATTCATATTTTTCTTCTCTCTGAACCTGTCCTGGAATAAGCCAAATTGCTTTCTTAATATTTCTAAGAACAAAATCTTCCGATTTATCTATTAAATCAAAAATATTCCCTTCCAAAGTTTGAAAATCTATATAGGGTTTAACAGGGTCATTTCCAGAAAATCTTATGCATTTAACTTCTGACTGCAAAAATTTTGGTTCCTTTGAAAATAATAGTACACAAGCATTTGTCAATTTTTTATCCTTTAATAATTTTAGTTTCATTAGAATATCTTCTATTGGTAAAGTCTCTGATAATTTTAATCTTCTCTGTTTTTTTGCTTCTCTAATAAACCATTTTACTTTCTCTTCATCAATATCGGCCAAACTAGCTTCTTCGCAAATTTGTTCATCCCAATAAAATTTCTCTGTTTCTCTTGCCAATTTTCTTATTTCTTCGCTATTCAGTTTCTGGTTTGTTTTTCCTACTCTTCTATAGGCTCTGCCAAAAGCCAGGACTGGTTTGGATTTGCTTTCATTAACTTCTACCAAGATTATTTTCTTGTTTTCTATCTCGAAAAGTTCTATTTTTGGATAGAGTTTAGGGGGTCTGTATTTTGTTTTATCCTGTTTGCTATATCTTCCAAAGTTTTCTTTCCTATATCAATTCCCTTTATTTTACCTTCATCTGTTACTCCAATTAATATAACCCCTCCGCTCGTATTTGCAAAGGCACTTATGGTTTCTATTGTTTCTCTATCAAATTTTTCTTTAAACTCAACTTTTTCATTTTCTCCTTTTTTTATCAGTTCTATTAGTTTGTCTTTCATAATTTAAATTGAAACTAAACTTTTTTCTAAGCAAACTGAAAGTGTTTTGCTTATTCTAGAACCCTCCTGTAGCTAACTTTTGTTTCGGCTGGATTGAACTCGAAGTAAATAGAATCATCGAACCAGGCGCATCTGAATTTGGATAAGGGAATAGAGGTCCTAAAGGATAGGCCGGAAGCATAAAGGAAGAGTTGGGAAGCTACCTTCTGCTCGTTTTCCTTGGCAGCATTTGGTTTGAAATCCATAATATAAATCAAACCCTTTCTGATTTGCAAGATATCAATATGTCCGCTTATGCCCAAATCTAAATTCTTTTCCCAGAGCCAGATTGGGACTTCACAGGCTATGGTTGAGGAATCGTTTATGAGCATAAAGGTCTCAACCGTCGCATGCCTTTCCTTTGGTTTGGAGCAGGCTTTTAAGGCTAAGCTGGCTAGCTTACATGCAAGGTTATAGCTTCCTTCCTTTCTTATCTTCAAATTTAACTTAAGTTGGGAGCATCTATGCTCTATTGAATCAAAAAATACAGGGCAGCCTTTTTCAAAAGATTTTATGTAGTTTATTAGGGAAGGGTAGAGATGGGCGAGGATTTCAAGCTTTGCTTTATGGTATTTGAAATTATAAGCCAAATCATTGTGAACAAAATCCTTGGAAACTATAATATCCTTGCCGTATTATTTCAAAATTTTGTCCCTGATTTTATGGTAGGTGCAGATATTTTTGAATTCTTTAATCCGGGTATGAACAGAGCTTTTGGAAACCCTAACTTTAAACCTTCTGTTAACCAATTTTGCAGACTCTTGCAAAGTGTTTCCTAAGTTGTAATAGGAGATGGCGTTTAGAATAATTTTCGGTCCATAGGTTTTGTTTTTTAGTTTTCTTCCGGTAAATTTTCTCCCGCAGTCCTTGCAGTAAAACAGCTGAACATACTCGAACTTTGTTTTTTGCTTACCTTTCCTAACCACATTCTTGCTTTTGCAGAAAGCGCACCTAACTTCAGAGGATTGGGAATTTATCATAATTAATTTTTGAGTCTTATTTTCCTTAAATTTATTTGTGGAAGAGCAGGCATTAAGAATCGGAATTTAAAGAGATTTTTCAGTGACTTAAAAAGCTCAGGATTTTGGCCTTGAAGAGTAGAGAAAAGCTTTTATTTTATATTTTCCAAATAGTTTATTATGAAAGAGGTTGTTTTGAGGTTGGATGTTCCGAAAGGTTTGGAACCCAAAGTTGAGTTAGCAATAGAAAGAGTTTTAAACATGTTTTTGAGGGAGGTTAGGTTTGAGGTTGCAAGGGAAATTTTGAAGGAAAGTGAGCTCTCTGAAGAACAAGCTAGGGAATTAGCTAAGGAAGTTAATTTATCGGTTGCGAAAA
>CAZCGS010000061.1:0-3492 GCA_964498505.1 uncultured archaeon | reverse complement strand
AGGTTGAAAATTTGAGTGTTGAATTGGATGGTGTAAAGATTATAAAAAATCTATCTTTTAAGGTTAGGGAAGGAGAAATTGTAACCATTTTGGGTCCTAATGGAGCCGGAAAAACAACCCTGCTTAAAGCTTTGCTCGGAATTGTTCCGTATAAAGGTAAAATTTTGTGGAAAAAGGAGATAAGGAAGGGTTATGTGCCTCAAAGGGTACCGTTTATTAGGGACTTTCCCCTAACTGTTAAGGAATTTTTCGGATTGAAGGAAAGTTCTGAAGAAAAGATAAAAGAGGTTGCAAAGGCTGTTGGATTGGAAAGGTTTCTGGATAGGAAAATAGGGAATCTTTCCTCAGGAGAATTTCAGAGAACTCTGATAGCATGGGCTCTGCTTAAAGATCCTGAAGTTCTCCTTTTCGATGAGCCGGTTGCAGGAATTGACCTAAAGGGAGAGGAAACCATTTATTCTTTGTTGATGAAATTGAAGAGGAAGAAAAGGATAACCATTTTGCTCGTTACCCATGATCTGAGCGTGGTTTTTAGGTTTTCGAATTATGTGATATGTT
Source organism: uncultured archaeon (assembly GCA_964498505.1). Taxonomy (GTDB): domain Archaea; phylum Aenigmatarchaeota; class Aenigmatarchaeia; order QMZS01; family QMZS01; genus CAZCGS01. The sequence goes on along the minus strand of CAZCGS010000061.1, from coordinate 2,934 downwards.
TGAATAAGCAGCCGGTATGCCAAGGAAAGCCGAAGAGAGTTTTAACTCCTAAAGCTTTGGAAAAGCTTTACGGAACTGAAATTAAATTTTACTCGCATAAGGATTAAAATGGAGGCCTTGGCTATTTTGATTGCTGGAATTTTTATTAGCGGAGCAGCAGGATATTTGGGAAGTTTGATGCTTCCGAAAAGGATGGCTTTGGTTGCAGGTCCTTTAGGGCATTTGGCCTTGCCTGGAATAGCTCTAGCCCTGATTTACAACTTTGATGTTTCGGTAGGGGCATTCCCTTTTGTTATTTTGGGTATGTTAGCAATATGGCTGCTTGAGTTAAAAACAAAACTTCCGATAGAGGGCTTAACAGCAATAGTTTTTGCTTTCGGAGTTGCTCTTGCTTTCCTTTTTCTGCCGATGGAAAAGGCCGAAGAAGCTTTGATAGGAGATATTACAAAAATAGATTTTGGAAATGCCTTACTAACAAGTTTTATTTGTGTTGCAGTATTTTTTATTGTAAGAAGGATTTATCAGAAAATGGTTTTGATAAGTATTTCAGAAGATTTGGCAAAATCTGAAGGAATGGATGTGAAGAAATATAATTTGATTTATTTGCTGAGCGTTGCAGTTATGGTTGCTTTGGGCGTGAAGATTGTCGGAGGATTGCTAACAGCTGCTTTGGTTGCAATCCCGGCAGCGACAAGCAGAAATTTGAGTAAAAGCCTTTCCCAGTATTCTATTCTTTCCGGAGTGTTAGGGATAGCTAACTTCATTTTCGCATTTCTTTTGTTTGAAATCACCAAACTTCCGATAGGACCTCTGATGATAGTAATAGCCTCTATCATCTTTATAATATCTTCAGTATTGAAAACATGAGAATTGCAATAGCAAGCGGAAAAGGGGGAACCGGAAAGTCGATGGTTGCAAGCTCTTTGGCTGTTGAGTTTGCAAGGGATAAAAGAACTTTGTTGATAGATGCTGATGTCGAATGTCCTAATGCTCATTTGTTGCTTTCGATAAAAAGGGAAAAGGTAACCTCAATTTATCAAGCGGTGCCTAAATTCGATTTTGAGAAGTGTAAAAAGTGTGGGAAGTGCGCAGGGGTTTGCAAGCAGGGTGCAATAGTTTGGGTTGAAGGAAAATATCCTGCATTTGTTGAAGAAATTTGTATAGGATGTAAGGCTTGTATTGCTGTTTGCCCGGAAAATGCGATAAGTGAAGGTAAAAAGGAGATAGGAGCTATTTATCGGGGAAGGAACTACGGAGTAGAATTGGTTTCTGGAGAGCTTAAGTTAGGGGAGTTGTCTTCGGGAGAGGTTGTAGCTAAGGTTAGGGAATATGCTGAAAAAGTTGAGAAGGAAATAAAGGCTGAGGTTGTTTTGATTGATGGGGCTGCGGGAGTTGGTTGCCCGGTTATAGCTTCTTTGGTTGGGAGTGATTATGTGGTTGCTGTTACTGAACCAACTCCTTCAGCATTGCATGATTTGAAAAGGATTTTATTTCTTGCTAAGCATTTTAAAATAAGGCATGGAATCGTTATTAATAAATTTGATCTTGAAGAAAGGTTTTGTTCAAAGATAGAAAGGTTTGCAGGGGAAAACAAAATTCCAATTCTTGGAAAAATTCCGTACCGAAAGGATTTTGTCGATTCTGCAATAAAAATGGAGCCTGTGGTCGAAACAAATCCGGAATATCGAAAAATCTTTGAGGAGATCAGGAAAAATATTTTAGGTCATTTAAAGGGTTAGCTGTATTCCCTCCAGGTATAGCCGCATTTCGTGCATTTGTAAAATCTGGTTGGAGGTTCATCTATTGCTCGGGTTTGCTGCATCCACCAGTAAGCCTCGTTATTTCCGCAGTTAGGGCAGAGAATTCTTGTTTTAGGTAAATTTTCTTCCTGATTGCCCTTAGAGATAATAACATTTGAATCCCTCTTTATTTCCTCCTCAACCTTCATTCTTTTTCCAGAACCTTCTTTTGTTTTGTAGCCGCAGTTCCTGCATACTAAAAAAATCACATTCTTCTTCTTTTCCGGAAACAGAATAGACCCGCACTTAGGACAGAACTCCATGGTCTTCACCCTTTATCATACACCGAAAAGTTTATATATCAAATATCTCGGGTATGCAAGGTAAGGGATTCTGAAAAGGACCTTTCCAAGGATTTGTTCCCTAAAAACAGGCATGTTGTCCGGCATCTTATTGTTGTCTCCTTTTACTAAGTATACTATTTTATATGATGTGAATCTTTTTATATTTTTATCCTCGAGGACCTTTTTTGCCAGGTCGAAAATCTTCTGCCTTTGAGAAGGAGGCAAGGAATAAATGCCTTCCCAGTACTTCTCCGTTTTGTTCTCTATGTTAATTTCTGCTATTATTCTATGAAGGATTGGTTTGTTTATTCCCAATTTTCTGTAGTATTCGTTCGGAATATAAAAAATTATGTCGCCTAAGGAGTAATTTGAGCAGCCGTAAGCTATTACTAAATCACCCTCATTTAAGGTTGGATTCATGGATGGAGAAACAACAACATTTAAGGGATGGGGGGTGCAAAGGAGAAAACCGGCAAGCTTGTAGGCTAAGATACATCCCAAGAAGATTAATAAAATATCGACCCCTGGATATTCCCAAATTTTTTTCATAATCACCGCCACAAGGAGACCATCTGCCTAAGATGGGAAAAGGATTTCGGTAACATTTAAATATTTGCTTTTGCAATATATAAATATTAAATATGCAGGTTGCTAAAAGCATTACAGTAAAGGTTTCCAAGAGAATTAATAGAGACAAATTTCTTTCTTTGAGGAATTTCTTTAACCTTTATCAAACCATAGCAAGGCTTTACTACTCTTATATTCTCGAAAATTCTCTGGAAGAAAAGCTTATTTCTGGAGAAATAACTTCTCAAGATTTGAAAAACATTCTCCATCAAAAACTTTACAGA
>CAZCGS010000060.1:0-3657 GCA_964498505.1 uncultured archaeon | reverse complement strand
TCCTTTTTATTTTTCCAGTTCTGCTTGCTCTTGCAATTCGGATTTATACACATTTCGTAAGGTCTTTTCCCTTTTCTTACTACTCTTATCTTCGGTAAATTGCAATACTCGCATGTTTTTCCAGTTTTTTCAATTATCCCCTGCTTGGGTAAAGGGAAAGCATTATTGCAGCTCGGATAATTGGAGCATCCAACAAATCTTTTTCCCTTAAACCTGATTATTCTTAGCTTTCCTCCGCATTTATTGCAGGTCCCTATTTCCCTAAGGTTATCCCTTGTCTTTTCAAAGGAGCTTGCAAGCTCCCTTCCGATGTCAACTTCCCTCTCCTTAAATTTCGAAAAGGTTTCTATTAACAGCTTTTTTGCCTCCTCCAAAACGGAAACCCTTTCTTTTTTCATCTCTTCTATTTTTTGCATCTCCTCCTCAAATCTTGCAGTAAGTTCTGGGGATAAAAATTGTGCTGCATACTTTGAAAGGGTTTTTACCACCTGCATACCCAAATTGGTAACTTTAATCTGTTTGTACCCTTCTATGTACTTTCTTTGATAGAGAGTATCCAAAATTATTGCTCGAGTTGCCTTTGTTCCCAAGTTCAGTTTTTCCATCTCTTTAACAATGCTTGCTTGCGAATATCTTTTAGGAGGTTTGGTCTCCTTTTCCTCCAATAACAATTGCCTTATCTTTATCTCCTGTCCTTCTTCAATTCCTCTAATCTCCTGCTCCTCGAATTTGTAAAAAGGATAAAGAGCTAGCCATCCGTTCTCCAGAATTTTAAAACAAGAAGCAAAGAATTTGTATTTGTCTATTTTGGCGGTGACCTTCATTCTCTCTCTAACAGCATTTTTATAAAAAGTTGCCAAAAACCTATGCACTATCAAAGAATAAAGCTTTTCTTCATCTTTGGTTAATTTTTCCGGAATTTCGCCTGTTGGATGAATGGCGGGATGTGCCGGGTCAACCTTTTTTCCGTTATTCGGTTTTAATTCCTCAAGCTCCAAAACTTTGTTGACCAAACTCGCAAATTTAGTTTTCTTCAAATTCCTCAAGATATTAATAAAGTCTATGGTTGGGGGCAATTGCTGGGAAGAGGTTCTGGGATAGCTTATCAAAGCCTGCAGGTAAAGGGATTGAGCGAGTTTTTGGGTTTTCGCCGGAGTAAAACCAAAGACCCTGTAAGCCTCTGTTTGCAAGGTAGTTAAATCAAAAGGATGCGGCGCCTTTATTATCTGCTTTGTTTTTTCGATTTTAGTAATTACCGCATTTTTTCCCTTACAGCTTTTGTAAATAGTTTCCGCCTTTTTCTTATCCCATATCTTATCCTTTTCAAACTGAAATCTTATTGTTTGCCCTCCGATTAAGGAGCTGAAGCTAAGCTGCCAGTATGGCTTTGGTTTAAATTTTGCTATTTCCTCTTCCCTCTTTGCCAAAATGGCTAAAGTAGGGCCTTGTACTCTCCCAGAAGAAAGCAATGCATATCTCTCCAAAACATTTTCTAAAGAGCTCGATAATGCTTTGGAGATGTTTACCCCATAATAAAAATCTAAATAATGTCTTGTCAAACCGGCTTCAGCTAACCCCTTAATGTAACCTTCCTTTCTTTCCCTGTAAGCCTTCAGTAATTCCTGCTTTGTGAGGGTAGAGTAGCACATCCTAAAAACTTTTATCTCCCTACCATCTTCCTTGCAAATAAATCGGTATATGTTATAACCTATAACCTCTCCTTCAATATCTAAATCTGTGGCTATTACATACTCACCCGCATTTTTTGCAAGTTTTTTAAGAACCTCGTAAAATTTTTTTAGAAATGAAGCCTTTCTCTTTTTGAAAGCTGGCTTCCAAACAACATCAAAGTTGGGATATTCTTTGCTCCTTTTCTTTTCATCCAAAGTAAAAAGGTGTCCTGCGGTTGAAGCAATTACAACATTTTCCCCTCTTTCATCCTTTCCTATGTAATAGGTAACTCCGTTCTCTTTTATTGCCTTCGCCTGCTTAAGCAGGGCATTTGCTATTTTTTTGGCTGCAGAAGGCTTCTCTGCAATAATAAGTCTGTAATTTTTCATTACATATATTTGAAGTTAAATTTAAAAATTTGCTCGCAATTAAAAATATGGTAAAAGCAAAGGTTAAGCTATGGAGCAAGGATACCCAAAAGCTGGAAGAGCTTTGCAGGATTATTAAAGAGGAAGTTGAAAAAAGGGGTGCAATAGTAAAAGGGCCCATTCCCCTACCAACCAAAAAATTAAAACTTTGGGTGATGAGACAGGTTAAAACAGGGACAGGTCATGGAAATGCAAAATTTGATAAATGGGAGCTCAGGATTCACAAAAGATTGATTGAAATTGGGGAATGCGATAGAGCTTTACAATACCTCATGCGCATCCCTATTCCCGATGAGGTAAATATAGAGATTAAATTGAAAGAATGAAGAAAAATATTTTCCTGCTAGGTATTGTCAGTTTTCTGAACGATGTAAGTAGCGAAATGATAATGCCTATTTTGCCCATGTTCATTCTAGCATTGGGAGGAAACGGATTGGTCGTTGGATTAATAGGAGGATTAAGGGATAGCATTTCGAGCATTCTTAAGGTTTTTGCGGGTTACTGGTCAGATAAATCCGGAAAAAGAAAGGTTTTTGTTTTTCTTGGGTATTTTACTTCTGCGCTTTTCAAATTGCTTTTGGGGTTTTCCAAAATATGGCATCACATTTTAATTTTCGCCAGTTTGGAAAGGATTGGCAAGGGATTGAGAACGGCACCGCGCGACGCTATTATTGCGGAATCTTTACCGAAGGAGAGGGGAACCGGATTCGGAATTCATAGGGCGATGGATACTTCGGGAGCAATTCTTGGCTCTATTGCCGTTTTCTTCCTGTTCTGGTTTTTCGGACTCGATTTTAGGTCGATAATACTTATGGCATCGATTCTTGCTTTTCTTTCATTAATTCCTCTACATTTCGTAAAGGAAAGGAAAAGAAAGCCCCAAAGGATAAATTTGAAAATCGGTCTGAAAAACCTTCCGAAGTCGCTTAAATTGTTCATCTTAATTTCAGGTATTTTTGCTATGGCAAATTTTAGCTACATGTTTTTTATTCTTAAAGCGCAGGAAGTTTTTCAGGGCAAGTTGGCTGTTGGAATCCCCATTCTCCTCTATATTCTGTTTAACATCTTTTATGCGGGATTTGCCGTTCCCTTTGGAAAACTATCCGACAAAATCGGGAGAAGAAGGATTATCGCTTTCGGTTACCTTCTATTTTCCTTAACCTGCCTCGGATTTGCATTTTTCAACTCGTTGATAGCATTTATAATCCTATTCGCTCTTTACGGCATGGTTTACGCTGTAATAGATGGGAATCAAAGGGCATACGTTTCCGATTTATCTCCGGAAGAATTAAGAGCAACTGCATTGGGAACATTCCATACGGTATTGGGGTTAATAGCATTACCGGCAAGCACCGTAGCAGGATTTTTATGGCAAATAAGCCCGAAAATGCCGTTTCTCTGCGGTTCAATAATCGGTCTTATTTCAGCTATTTTGTTGGTTTTTTTCGGAGATTATTTTAAGGGATAAAGTATTTAAATTTTTTTAGCATTTTTAAATCATGGAGATATATCGAATCGATAAACTTTGGAACCGCAGGTTTTTAATGGCAATAGCGAT
>CAZCGS010000059.1:0-3781 GCA_964498505.1 uncultured archaeon | reverse complement strand
AAAAAAATTTTAAAATTTATCCTCAATCAGCCTTTCAAGCTCTGCCGGGGTAAAAAGGCGTTCTAAACTCGCTCCTGCAGCTATTCTATGTCCTCCGCCTCCCAACTCTTTGGCAATCTTCAGAACATCCTTTCCTGTTTGAGTCCTAAATTCGAGTTTCGTCCTTAGCCTGCCAGAAAAAGAGCTGTAATAAAAAACAACTATCAGATCAAAAGGTGCGCTTTCATGCTCTTTCAGCTTGTTAAAAACCAGATAGGTTGGGATAGCTTGGGTTGTTTGATAAAAAGCTATTCTATATCCGTTCTTTTCCCTTACTATCGTCTCTGCAATTATCTTTCCTTCCAAACCCTCTATCCATTTTCTGTATTCAAGCAATAGATTGGCAATTGAAGGATTTTCCCTTAGCTTTTCCAAACCTCCGAATGCCAGGGTTTTTGCAAGCTCCACCAACTTTTTATTAAGGAAGGAGCTCTTTGAAAATTTGTATTTTATGGCTCCACAAACATCCCTTAAAAACTTTGCATCCTCCCTTTCAACCTCATTTCTGTCTATCTCATTTATTAAACTAGCAAGCTCGCTTTTTATTCCAAAGTACTGGGAAGCAAGTTCGCAGGCTGAAGGAGATTCTCCCAGAATGAAATTTATGTTATCATGCTCCTCCTTCTCCTCCCAAACATGATGGTCTATCCAAACAACTTTCGAAAATGCTGAAGCAATCCTACAGGTTTTTTTATCTCCGGAAAGGTCGAAAATGTAAAGCTCGTCCAACTCTCTATTTATCATTGACTTGCAAAGCGTATTCCTCAAATTTTTAGGAGTTGTGAAAAAGGTCGGAATTTTGAAGGTATTTTTAGCTTGGTATAAAAGGGAAATGCACGCAACCCCATCGCAATCTGCATGTGCTATAGCCAGCATATTTTTAAAACATTTTTCTTACCCTATCAACAACCTCATTTTTTGCCAGAATTAATACTTTATCGCCATCCTTTAACTCTACCTCTGGATTTGGTATTACTAATTTATTATCCTCGTAGATTGCCACAATTAAGGAACCCTTGGGATACTCCAAATCTTTTATTTTTTTCCCTTTAGCTTTTGATTTTTGGTTAATCTCAAACTCCAAAATAACTGCATCTCCCCTCTCAATAAATGCTAAATCGACAAGCTCGGGTTTTGTTAGAATTTCCTCCAAATAACTTGCAGCAGCTGATTCCGGAGAAATAACTACATCAATCCCAAGCCTTTTGAATATTTCTTTATACTCCGGATGGGATATTCTTGCAACGGTTTTGCAATGCTTAATACTTTTAGCAATAAGGCAAACCATCATGTTTTTCTCTTCTGATGGAGTAACGGACACTACTACATCTGCTTTTTCAATTCCAGCTTCTTCAAGGGTTTTTACTTCAAGTCCATCTCCATTAATAACTGTAACATCCAATTCCTTTGTCAGTTTCTTGCATTTCTCAGGGTTGATCTCAATTATAACAACATCATGCCCTTCCTTTATTAATCCTTCTGCCAAAGTTCTTCCCATTCTTCCGCCCCCTACTATGATCACATACATTTTTTCACCTCCTGAATATCAAGCTTCCTAATACTAACATTGCCCATATTTCTAATCTACCCAACAACATATTTATAATTAATATAATTTTTCCGAGGGAAGGTAATTTTTCTGCTATGCCTACCGAAAGACCTACATTTCCCTGGGCTGATGCTACCTCAAATAAAGCATCAATTAGAGGATAACCTATAAAGGTAAGTACCATACTTCCGAACCCTAAAAGAAGGAGGTAAGCCAGTACGAACAGAAAAATATTTTTGCTGGCTTCATCTTCTATTATTTTGCCATAAATTTTCGGATATTCAACGAGGTTTGGAGTTAGTATCTTTTTCAATTGCAATTTTATCGATTTAAGGATTACGATTAGCCTAATTATCTTAATTCCTCCAGCGGTTGAGCCGGCAGCACCTCCTATTACCATTAACCCAATAAGAACTTGCTTTGAGAAATCATCCAAAGCTGAAAGAGGAGATAAACCAAAACCTGTGCATGTGATTGCAGATATTACATGAAACAAATTTTCAAAATATGCACTGCTTTTAAAAGCTAAGATAAAAAACGAAAATAATATTAAAAATATAAGGAAATGGAGTTGGATATCCTTCAAAGCTTCTCCGAATTTCCTGCTGAATAAAAGATAATGAGTATAAAAACTGGTCGCACCCAGAAGCATTAAAACCATCAAAGTAAGATGGATGCCAAAACTATATTGGCTTATATCCCTTACGCTCATGCCACCTGTAGCTATTGCCGTCATCGCATGATTTACAGAATCGAATAGAGGCATTCCAAAAAGATAAAGCATGAGTATACCGAGAAGGGTATAGAAAATGTATATCTTCCATATTATCTTTACTGTATTTATAATGTTGGGTTTTATTTTTTCCTCCCTACCTTCTGCAATGTAAAATGCGAGACCGCCTATTCTAAAAGCACCTCCCAGGACTGCAACAACTATTCCTATTCCTCCTATCCATTGCATGAAACTTCTCCAAAACAAAATTGAATATGGCAAATTATCCAAATTTAAAAAAATTGTAAAACCTGTAGTGGTTAATGCGGAAACGCTCTCAAAAAATGCATCAACAAATCCCACTCCCAAAAACAAAAAAGGCAGAGATGCAAGTCCAGCTACAAATAACCAAATTAATCCAACCAGTATAAATGCATGTTTAAATTTTGTATCCTTCTCTACTTTGATTAAATTTTCGGTAAACTTTCCGAGTGCCAAAATTGAAAGAAATTCGACCATAAAAATCCAAAACACTTCTTCCCTGAAAATTAAAGCAACCACTAAAGGCGGAAGAAATAAAAAACTAATCCATTTCAAAAGTTTTAAAAAGTCACGTATAATAATCAGATAATCAGATTTTGCAAATATCATAACCTAAAATACTCCAAGAAAAATTAAAAGACTAGCAGGTGCTGTGCAATACTAACAAGACCTTCCTTCCCTCTTTTATAAAATTATTGAAAAGTTTACAGGCTTCTTCTGTTTTTAAAGCTAGAAGCTCCTTCCCTTCCTTTTTTGCAAGAGTAAAAACTTCCCTCTCTATTTTGACAGCTCCGTAAAAACCGGTGGCAACTATTATAACATCAAAATCATCCTTTTTCAACAAATCTAAAAATTCTCTCTTTGAAAAAACATGGGACTTTATCCTTTCTTCTATTTTTCCGTCCCAGCTTACATACAAATCCTTCCCTCCGTAATTTTTTCCCTCTATTTCTACATCTCCGAACTTAATTTTTTCTATTTTCACCATAACTAATTATGCCCAAGTTTAAAATTATAGATAAAGATGAAATCGCAAGCTATTTTGAAAGGGAATTCGGAATGGAAAGGGAGATTTTTGAAAATTATGTTTTTCTCTCCTCAGGGAAAAAAATTTGGATGGTGGAAAAGGAAAGCTGGGAAAAAATTAAGGATGATCTGGAAGAAATGAATGTTCAAAGTATTGGAATTGCAATTGCAAGGGTTGGAAGGGTTATAAAGCCCACCTCGAACTTTTTACAAATTTTCGGAAAATATGCAAAAAGGAAGATTGTTAAGCTTGATGAAAAGGAGGCATTAGACTACATAAAGGGATTGGACATAAAAAAGGATTGCAGGGAAAAGGGATATGTAATAGTTAAATTCGGTGAAGATGTGCTAGGTTGTGGGTTGGCAAAAGAGGGTTGGATAAAAAATCAAATTCCGAAGGCGAGAAGGGTGAA
>CAZCGS010000058.1:0-3799 GCA_964498505.1 uncultured archaeon | reverse complement strand
AGAGAAACTAAAGCGGTTTTTCGTTTTTTCTTTTTTATTTTCCATTTCTCTATCTCAAAGGCTTTTATGTTAAAGGCAAGGAAGTAATTAAGCGAGCAATGGCTCAAATGTAATTCCTCAATTGTCTTAATTCTGGACGCACTCGACCAACTTTCTTTTCAGTATGTTCTTCTTCGTTATTTCCAGAAGCTCTTCATTCGAAAGATAGCACTTGGAAAATTCATTCCTTTGCAATCTTCCACATAAGCTCAAAATACTTCAAAAATTGCTTAACCACTTCCTCATTTTCTATCCAAACCGTTATCGGCTCCTCGCTCCATAAATGGATTGCGAGTTTATTCGAGTAAATTGTTAGGCTTGCAGGAGAAAGATATTCCTCCGGCAAATACCTAACCTCCAAAAGCCTATACTTCTTCAAAAACTTCTCCTGAGATTTTACCGAAAGCATCTTTATTTTTATTCCCAACTTTATCCTTTTCTTGGTGAATTGAGGCAAAAAATGTTTAAGCAAATCTTCCGTTCTGTCTATAGCGGTGCAAATAACATAAACTGTCTTCCTTTCTTTTAATTCATCATTGTAAATTGTTTTTATTCCTTCCTTTCCGAAGAGAATTTGAGCTTCAAGGCGTTCTTTTCTTTGGGAAAGGGCTTCCAAGCTCGGCAGAATTTTAATCAGTTTTTCTCTGATTCTCCTTACCGAATTTTCCCTTTCTTCTAAAATTTCGAGCAGTTTTAAAGGGGTTGAAGCCCTGTAAAAAGTTTTCCCTTCCTTTTCTATCCATCCTACAAGGCCCAATTTGGATAACCTCTGCAATAAATCGTAGGCGGTTCTTCTTTCTATTTTCATTTCCTTCGCGAGTTTGCTTGCGGTAGCTTCCTGGAGAGTGAGCAAAGTTAGATATGCCTTGGCTTCATTCTCTTTGAGCCCTATATTTTTTAATGTTTCAACCTGGAGAGAGGCATCCATATATTAATTTCGGATTATAAAAAGTTATATATCGGGCCGGTGGTGTAGCGGTAGCATGCTGCCCTCACGCGGCAGCGACCCCAGTTCAAAGCGGGGAGTTCTCCCCTGCACCCCTAAATAAGGGCGCCTTCCCCGCCCTTACAAAGGGTAAGGCAAAAATCTTAACTTGCCTGCTTTTAGCAGGCGTGATATAAAATCTTGCCTTACCCTTTGATCAACCCATCCGTGCAAGAGGAAGGGGGCAAGCCCCCTTTCCAATCCCCCTGCACCTCTAAATAAGGCTTTGTCCCCTTTCCAAACCCCCCATTCATTCCTCACTCTCCAAACCAAAATTTCTAACCATCCTACTATCAGCCGATTTCATTCCGAAATTCTGGGCCGGCCCAAAATTTTTTATATATCTTTTCCTTTCTATAAATTTCATAATGAGGTCCTACTATTTCAAACTCTGCCTGAACTGTAATCAAATAATTTCCGATTCCAGATTGTGCTCTTTCGGAATATGCGAGAATTGCCTAAAAAAATTGCCGAAAACAAAAAAGCAAATTTTTTCGGAGTTGGAAAAGGAGGGAAAGCTGGCCGGATTCAAATTTTATTATAATGCTGAGAAGGAGTTTGAGAGCTTTTTCAATTTTTTCAGGAAGCTTATGAGAAGCAAGCCTTGGGCCCTGCAAAAGGTATGGGCAAAAAGGATTTTGTTAAACCGAAGTTTTTCCCTAATTGCTCCGACCGGAGTAGGAAAATCAACTTTAGGCATGGTTGTAGCCCTTTATTTCTCAACCAAAGGTAAGAAAAGCTATATTATCCTGCCTTCGGCAATGTTGGTTCAGCAGGTTTATGAAAAAATGGAAAGGTTGGGAAAAAGGGTAAAGAAAGGAATAAGGATATTGCACTATCATACCGGGCTATCAACAAAGGAAAGAAAGGAGGTAATAGAAAGGTTGAAAAGCAAGGATTACGATATTTTAATCTCGACCGAAATGTTTCTGATAAAAAATTTTGAGGTTTTAAAAAAATGTAGGTTCGATTTTATCTTTGTGGATGATGTAGATTCCTTCCTAAAATCTCCTAAGAACATAGATAAAATTTTGTACTGCTTAGGCTTCGAAAATAACATAATAGAAATCGGTCTAAAATTGATGGAGCTCATTTTCAAATCTTTGAAGGTTAGGGAAGAAAAGGAAAGGGAAATTATTCTCGAACAAATTTCCAACCTGAGGAAAAAAATTGAACTTTTTAAGAAGAATAATAGGGTAGGGATTTTGGTTGTTTCGGGTGCAACTCAAAAGCAAAGACAGACAAGAAGGGTAATCCTGTTTAGAGAATTGCTCGGTTTTGATTTGGGTTTTAAACCCCAATTTTTGAGAAATGTTAGGGATTTTTATCTGAAAGGCGAAAGGAATGGGAAGGAAGCTGTTTTAAAAATCATCAAAACTTTCGGCTCAGGTTGTTTAATCTTCGTGCCTTTTGTTTTTGGGAAAAAATATGCAAGAGAAGTAGCAGCATTTCTGAACGAGCACGGAGTAAAAGCTTATGTTTACGAAAAGATGGAGGAAGATATTTTGGATAACTTTTCCGAAGGAAAGTATGATTGTTTGGTTGGGATAGCGAGCACCCATTCTCCTTTAGCTAGGGGTATAGATTTGCCAGAAAGGATAAGGTATGTTGTATTTCTCGGAGTTCCAAGGTTCGAGATAGAACTTGGGCATAGGGAAATTATCCCTACAAAGCTGATAACCCTTTCTCAGGCAATAAGGAATTTTTTGGACGAAGGTAAGAAAAGAAAGCTCGATGAACTAATCGGAAAGCTTAGAAAGCTACCTCCCCTAAATAAAGAGCAGATAGAGATGCTAAGGCAGGCTTTTGAAGAGCAGAGAAAGCTTTCGGGATTTGAGGGATATGCCCAAAAATTAATCTCTGAGATGCAGGAATTTTTGAAAGGAGTTATTACAAGCGAGCTTATAAAAAAGATAGAGGCGGATGAAAGGTTATCCCTGAAGGAAAAGGAAGGAAGGCTTTACCTAATTTTATCGGATGCCAAAGCATATATCCAGGCAACAGGAAGATGCTCTAGATTATTTGCCGGAGGAATCTCTAAAGGTGCTTCATTTTTGCTGGTAGATGATAGAAAGGCTTTCAATGATTTAAAGGAAAGGCTCAGGTATTATCTTGAAGATGTCGAATTTGTTGAATATGAGGAAGAAAAGGCTAAAAAATGGTTTGAAAAGATAGATGAGGATAGGAAGCTAATCAAACAAATCCTTTCCGGAAAGATTTCAAAGAAGGTTAAGGATTACATAAAAGTTGCTTTGTTGGTGGTTGAGAGCCCTACCAAAGCAAAAACAATTGCAAGATTTTTTGGCAAACCTTCGAAAAGAAGTGTGGAAGGGATTACAGTTTATGAAGTTTCTACCGGAAATTATGTTTTGGATGTGGTTGCAAGTATGGGTCATCTTTATGATTTGGTTTATTCCTTAGGGATTTACGGAGTTTTGGAAAAGGGTGAGAAATTCTATCCGGTTTACGACTTTATTAAAAAATGTAAGGATTGCGGACATCAGTTTACGGAATACGAGAAATGCCCTTTATGCGGAAGCGAAAATATTTTTTCAAAGGCGGAGATAGTTAAGGCCTTGAGGAAGGTGGCTTTAGAGGCTAATGAGATTTTCATAGGAACTGATGCGGATGCTGAGGGAGAAAAAATAGCCTATGATATCTTCTGCTCCCTGCACCCGGTAAATAGGAATATAAAAAGGCTTGAATTCCATGAAATTACGAAAAGGGCTATCCTGCAAGCGATTAAAAATAAAAGGGAAATCAATTATGACCTGG
>CAZCGS010000057.1:0-3808 GCA_964498505.1 uncultured archaeon | reverse complement strand
GGAATTTCCCACTATATCAGTGAGTACTTTTCCCTTCTTAAGTTAAAACCCTTCTTCGAGCAGGTTTTTGGTTTAAAAACCATTGTCATAAAAGATAGAGAGAAGCTGGAGAAAATAAAAAGAGATTTTTTGAGAAAAATATTTTAGGGCCCGTAGCTCAGTCAGGATAGAGCGCCTGGCTTCGGAGGAAGGGGGGCGAAGCCCCCCTTTCCAAACCCCCCATTCCTTTTGGCCTTACTCCATCAAAGAGGAAACCAGGTGGTCGCAGGTTCGAAGCGGAACTACGTTCCTGCACCTCCTTCCAACTGGAGAATCCTGCCGGGCCCGAAAAATAGTAAATTGTCGAAATAGAGTTTGAAAATTTATATAAAGCTGACAAAGATGAAAAAATAATGCGCTCCAAAAAATATTTCGGAATCTTTGATTTTGATGGTGTTTTATTGTTCACAGACTATAAAAGGGTTTGCAAGGAGCTTGGAATTCCCCTTGACGGATTTTCAGAGCAGAAAGATATAGAAAAGGAGCCGATAAAATTTTTGGAATACATAGCACCCTTCTTAAAAGGTATGGAAGTTGATAAGGTTGCAAGGAAAATAGCGGAACATTCTGAGTATATGGAGGGATGGGAGTTATTAATGCGATTTTGTGAAAATGGTTGTAATTTTATAATAGTAACTAACAACCCTCTTGCCGATTTAATTTTAAAAGAAAAGGGATATGAAGAGCTTGGTCAAAAGCTGTATAAAACAACCGAGCTTAAAATTAAGAACGGCATTTTTACAGGTGAGGTTGAAGGGATTGGAAGGAAGATCGATTACATAAAAGGATATCTGGATGAGGCCGAGCAGATATTGATAGTAACCGACAATAATACCGAGGAGGAAAAAGAATTGCCTAACCTTTTAGAAAAGCTCGGATATTCGGTCAAGGTGAGAGTTATATAAGAATTTTCTCCTGAAACTAACTTTATGATTTATCAGACAAAGTTTGAGGGTTATACTTATGTAGGTTTATTAGGGGTTGCGAACGATAAAGTATGCATTTTGCCAAACTTTGTTTACTCTGAGCAAGGAAAGAAAATACTGGATGTTCTGAAGGTAGAAAAAATAATAAGGACAACTTTGGCAAATTCCTTCCTTCTCGGACTTTTCTGCTCTTTAAATAATAGGGCGATATTATTGCCTGACATAGTTGAAGAAAAGGAGATAAAAAGGTTGGAAAGTAGCGGTATGAAAGTTGTTGTACTGAAGGAAAGTTTTACTGCATTAGGTAACTTAATCCTTATGAACGATTATGGTTGCGTAATATCCAAATATCTGAAGGATAAAAGGGAGTATTTGGAAAAGGAGCTTGAAATTCCGGTAGAGATAACTTCTTTACCTTTTCCAGGAGTATGCGGTATCTGCAATAACAAAGGTTGTTTGATGCTGAATGTTCCTAAGGAAGAGAGGGAAAAAATAGAGGATGCTTTGAATGTTGAGGTAAGGGATTCTTTGTATTTGGAGGATTATCCCAAGATAAAGGCAATTGTAAATTCATTCGGCGCAATCATTTCAAAAACATGCCTACCTCAGGAAGTTGCTGAGATATGCGATTCTCTGAGGATTTCTTTGAAATAAAAATTTATATATAAGCCTTTGGTTATAATATTATGCAGGACTTGACTGTTGTGTTGAATAACCTGGGAATGCAAATAGCAAACTTCATACCAAATCTAGTAGGAGCAATAGTGTTGCTAGCGATAGGTTACATAGTAGGGAAGATAGTGGGGGTAGTAATAAAAGGGCTCTGCGACAGGGCAAAGGCCGATAGATATGTAAAAGTAAAGGGATTCAGGATAAGTGAATTGCTGAAAATTGCTGGAGAATGGATAATATACCTAGTTTTTATTCAAGCAGCGGTGCAATTTTTGGGCATTGCAGCTTTGGCCGAATTTGTAAATCAGATAATTTACTTTATTCCAAAAGCGGTCGGAGCAGCAATTATAATCATAGTTGGATATGTACTCGGGAATTTCTTTGAGGAGCAGATAAAGGGAAGCGAGGGAGTATACAGCGATTTAATTGGAAGGGTAATAAACTTTTTCACGGTATATGTGGCGATAGCCCTAGCATTGCCGTTCTTAGGGATAAACCCTTCCCTTGTAAACAACATCTTGCTAATAATCATAGGTAGCGTCGGATTCGGCTTAGGTTTGGCAATAGGTTTAGGTTTGAAGGACATAGTGGCAAAAGAAGCAAATAAATACATCGGCAAATTGGAAAAGAAAGCACAAAGAAGAAGGTAATTTTTAATTTTTTTATTTTTAATTTTTATGCTTGTTTTTCTGAAATTGGGAGGCTCCCTTATAACGGATAAAACCAAGCCCTATACCGCAAGGTTGGATATTATAGAAAGGATTGCAAAAGAGATAAAAGAGATTTTGGAAGAAGGTATGGATATAAAAATTTTGGTGGGACACGGAGGAGGAAGCTTCCCCCATGTTTCTGCAAAAAAATACGAGACCCATAGAGGTTTTGTAAGGGAAGATAGTAAATCTGGGTTTTGTATGGTGCAGAACGATGCCTCTAAATTAAACAGAATCGTTGTGGAGACTTTTTTGAAAGTTGGCTTAAAAGCAATCTCGTTTCAACCTTCCGCAGGGGCTTTGGCTGAAAGTGATAAAATAACAGAATGGAATATTCAGAATATAGAAATTTTACTTAGGGAAGGGATTATGCCTATAGTCTACGGAGATGTGTGCTTAGATACAAAAAAAGGTTGCTGTATAATTTCGACAGAAGAGATATTTAAATACCTAGCCGAAAAATTAAAACCTGAGAAGGTTGTTTTGGCAGGAAAGAGCATGGTTTATACCAAAGACCCTTTCAAATTTAAGGATGCAGAACCTATAGAGGAGATTAATAAAGAGACTATCGAAAAAATCGAATCTTCTTTGGGAGGAAGCGATGGCTATGATGTTACCGGAGGAATGCTCTCAAAGGTAAAACTTGCCTTAGAAATTGCAAAATACTGCAAAGAAGTAGAAATCATTTCCGGCCTGGAAAAAGGCAACATAAAAAAATCGTTATTGGGAGAGAGGGTAGGCACTTTGGTTAGGTGGTAGAATTGACTAATCCTTTTTTTCTAAGTTTTTTAATATGGAGAAAATTTTGTTCTCGTCAATCTTTGTATAATGGTGTACCAGCAAATTCCTAAATCTCGCCATGTCCTGCAAATTCTTTGAAAGCCCTTTTGGGATTATTTTGTTTTCTTCAAGGATTACAAAAACATCTCGGTAATCTTCCGGCCTTCTGAATCCTAAAGATGCTATGATATGGTTGCCTATGTCTATGCAAGCTTCTATGGATTCGAGCAAGGCATGTTTTGCTGCGAGTTGGTTCCGATAGTTTTTCAGATATTTTTCTTATTTCTTTCAAGTTCTTTTCTATTATATCTACCCTGATATTGATAAGCTCCTTATCAACCTTCATATTCCATACCTTTTCGCCCTTATCCTATTATACTCTTCCATTAAATAGGAAAAGTCCAAATACTCGCTAATTGTCATGCCTTCAAACTTTGCGGAGAAAATTTTGTCCCTTGAAAATACTAGCCTACCTTCTTTAACTTCTGGACTTTAAAAGCAATGGCAAATTGTTCAATATTCTGACCTCTACTTGCCTTTTCAGCTCTTTTTCCAACCTTCCAGCAATTCTGCTTTCGTACTTAAAAACATTCTTCGGAACTTTTTTCACCCAAATCGCTAGGTCTATATCGCTGTAATCCTTTTCCCCTCTCGCAAAAGAGCCGAAGATATATGCAAATA
>CAZCGS010000056.1:0-3826 GCA_964498505.1 uncultured archaeon | reverse complement strand
TAACAAAAGACAGTGGAATACTTGGCAAAATTGCCTATATGGGCGTTTGTTTTGGAAGAGATGGAAAACAAGGGCATTCCTTGACAGTTAGATAGGGTAGTATAATTTCCAACCCAATTTCCAGATATTGGTTTTACACATACATTGTATTTTTTGGAAAAGCCGTCTGAGCCGGAATAACCGTACTCTTCAGCGTGCGCATTCGTAGGAGAGGATAAAGTCAAAAATCCGGTGTATCCCAAAGGACAGGTTCCGTTAAAAATAGAGACATCGGAAATATTCGCGCAGCAGAACTTATATTGGTAATTCCCTGCAGAGCAGTTTTCTAAATGGGCATTTTCCAATGATGACAAAGCAAAAACACAGCTTCCAGAGGAACATGAGCCTGCCTCTATCCAGCACATTACAGGCAAAAAGTACAATGGATGAATATCTTTTGTTCCGCATGGACCTTCGATTGTCAAATAACCTTCGCCTAAGGAGAAAGGATCCGTTTCTAAGAAAACATTTCCAACTTCTCCGGGTACCAATATTTCTTTACTCCATCCTGCAATTTTTATTTTTTTTCCTCTCCTTTCTAAGCTAATAACATCTGCTGCGTAAACCTCTAACTGTGATAATTTTATAGGGTAGATTCCGGTATTCTTTATAGTTATGTTTGCTCCATCGACATTTAAGATTTTCCAAGCGATACCTTCTCTGCACATTATCTCTTTCTCTCCTTTTTTGTAAATAGCAACTTCCCCTTTTTTGCTGGACTCCATTATAAAGTTTGCTGCCATACTTCCCAAAAGAACAACTAAAGAGAAGATTAAAAGTTCGGCAATAACTACATGAACTCCTTTTCTTTTCAGACTCATAATTTTAAAATACTTTTTATATTTAAATAAGTTTTAAAGCCGATTTAGTATTATGCCTAAAGCTATCTGGAAGGGAAGCATATCTTTCGGTTTGGTTAACATCCCGGTAAAGGTCTATTCCGGAATCGGGCAGGCAGGGGTAAAATTTACCTCTTTATGCCCCTACTGCAAAAAGCCTATTAGGCATAAAAGGTGGTGTGATAATTGTAAGAAGGAGATTGGGTTTGAAGATCTGCTTAAAGGGTTTAAGGTTGGCGAAGAATATGTTATTGTAAAAAAAGAAGAGTTGGAAAGGATAAAGGCAAGGCTTAAAACAACGAAAACCATAGAAATATACGAATTTGTTGATTTGGCTCAGATAGACCCGATTTTCTACGAAACTTTTTACTATTTGGTTCCGGATGAAACGGGGATAAAGGCTTATTCCCTATTTGCTGAGGCTTTAAGGTTAACCAATAAGGCTGCTTTGGGAAAGGTTGTGATGAGGAATAAGGAATATTTGGTAGCTTTAAGGACCTACAAAAAAGGAATAACCATGCACGTTCTCCATTACCTTGATGAAATTAGGGATGTAGAGGAGATTGAAGAGTTAAAAGGTTTGGTAACCATAGGGGAGCAGGAATTGAACCTGGCTTTGGCATTGATAGATAAGCTATCCGCAGAGAAATTCGACCCCTCAAAATTTAAAGATGAGTACAGGGAGGCGGTTAAAAAATTAATAGAGAGCAAGCTTAAGGGAGAGGAGATTAGGGAAGAGGAGGAAAAGGAGGAGGAGAAGGAGGCTGTAAGTTTAATGGAGGCTTTGAAGGAGTCTTTGGAAAAGGTAAAGGTTAAGACTTAAGATGAGCGACCTTTGGAATTTGAAAGTCAAGCCGATGCTTGCCTTTCCCTCAGAACCTTTTAATGATAAGAATTGGATTTTCGAGATAAAATGGGACGGGACAAGGGCTGTAGCCTATATTTCGAAATCTGGAAAAAAGGTAAGGTTCCTTAACAGAAGACTGCTCTGGTTCGAATATCGCTACCCGGAGCTTAAAGAAATTTATTCCTGTATTAAAGCTGAGAAGGTTATTTTGGATGGGGAAATAGTTGTTTTGGAGCAGGGAAAGCCGGAGTTTTACAAGCTTGCAAATAGGGAGCATGTTGATGATAAACTTAAAATAGAGATTCTCTCCAAAACCATTCCCGCAACCTTTATTGCCTTTGATATTTTGTACATAGACGGGAAGGACCTAACAACCTTACCCTTAATAAAAAGAAAGGAAATACTGAAGGAAAGGGTTATTGAAAATGCTGAGAAGCATTTGCTTATTTCCAGGTTTGTTAAAGAGAAGGGAAAGGAATTTTTCAAATCCGTAAAGGATTTGGGGCTGGAAGGAATAGTAGGAAAGAAAAAGGAATCTCCTTATGAAATAGGGAGGAGAAGCAAAAACTGGCTGAAAATAAAGGCTTTTAAAACTTTAGATGCAATAATTTGTGGCTATACCGAAGGGGAGGGAAAGAGAAAGCAATCTTTAGGTGCTTTGGTTCTGGGAGTTTATGATAAGGGAAAGTTAAGATATGTCGGCAGGGTAGGGACGGGATTTTCCGAATCAGAGCTGAGCTTTCTTAAGTCCCTTTTGGATAGACTAAGGATTAAGGAAAATCCTTTTGATATTTTTGAGGAAGAGCCTGAAATTATTAGAAAAATAAAATGGGTTAAGCCAAAAGTTGTTTGTGAGGTAAAATTTATGGAGGTTACCAAAGACGGAAAGCTTAGGGCTCCCAGTTTCCTAAGGTTGAGGTTTGACAAGCCAGCTAAGGATTGCATGCTAGAATTAAATAATTAAAGGTTTATTGAAAATATGGAACCTAAGCCTATAGAGGATATAGACCTACTTAAAATAAAAGGGTTTAGGGAAATGGCTGAAAGTTTGGAGGAAGCTGGCGGTTATACAGCCAAGCATTTCGGAATAGCTTTTAGAATATTAAAGGAAATGCTTGAGGATAGAGAATGCTTTGTTTTTCTATCATTTCCAGCAAGCTTGGTAGCTACCGGCTTTAGGGGAATTTTGAAAACCATGTTAGAGAAAAATTTGGTGAATGCAGTAATCACTACCTGCGGAACTTTGGATCATGATTTAGCCAGAGTTTGGAAGGATTATTATCACGGCTATTTTTCTGCTAACGATAAAGAATTGCACAGGAAAGGGATAAACAGGGAGGGGAACATTTTTATTCCGAATGAATGCTACGGAGAGATTTTAGAGGAAAAAATGCAGCCGATTCTGAAAGAGATTTATGAAGAAGGTAAGAGGGATTTGGCGCCTTTTGAGTTGGTTTGGGAATTCGGGAAAAGATTGGAAAAAGAAGAAAGAGGAAAAAGCTCGATAACCTATTGGGCTTATAAAAATAAAATTCCCATCTTCCTCCCAGGACCTTTGGATGGTGCTTTTGGCTATCAAATATGGTTCTTCTGGCAGGACGGACATAGGGATTTCAACATTAATGTTCTGAAGGATGAAGAAAAGATTTCCGAGTTGGTATATAAAGCAAAGAGAACTGGAGCAATAATGCTTGGCGGAGGAATAAGCAAGCACCATACCATATGGTGGAATCAGTTTAGGGAAGGGTTGGACTATGCTATTTACATAACTACAGCTCCAGAATGGGATGGTTCTTTGAGCGGCGCAAGGCTTAGAGAAGCCGTTTCCTGGGGAAAGATAAAAGAGGGCGGTAAATTTATTACCATCCCTGGAGAGGTTACCGTAATATTTCCTTTTTTGATTAAGGCTGTTCTGGAAGATTTTCCGGTATAAAATTTTTTATTTCTAAATAATTTTTGCGGGGGTGTCCGAGCCTGGCCAATCTTTCCGCTAACGGAGAGGGTTATAGGAGCAGGACTTAAGCGCTCGCTTAAGTTTTGAGGCGTTTGCCTATGATTGAAGCTGAGAAATCCTGTGCCTTAGTGGCTGCCCGGGTTCAAA
>CAZCGS010000055.1:0-3858 GCA_964498505.1 uncultured archaeon | reverse complement strand
GTTTGGTTTTCTGTTAGGTTCCATTTGGAGCAGAATAGCTTGAAATTGGAGGTTTTGTTTATAATATGCTTTTTTCCCAGGATTTTGGGTAGGAAAATAGTGCAGGAGATTGAGCCTGGCAGAAGGTATCCGGTCTTTGCATGGTTTTCTGAAAGTTCGGAGGTATCAAAGGATTGGGAGCAAATGGTCCTGTTTTCCTCTCCGGTTATCAATGTTTCATTAATTCCGTAAATCTGCAAAACTTGGTCAGTTAAATCGCATTCGATGTTGATATTTTCCAGCTTTGAAGTACCGTATACAGGGTCGTTTATTTCCTTTTGTATGGTTGCAGGAGGGAGATCTTTAATAAAGAATATGGTGCCGTTTGAATACATAGCCGAAACCCTGAGATAATTTGATCGCTCGCAGGTAAAGGATTTTTCCTCAAGCTCGACATTCCCGAAAACATCCCTTGCAATTATAGGCACTTCCTTCAGATTTCCCTCGCATTCCCCAGGAATAATCAAAACCTTTCCCTGGCATGGAGATGCTAAATAAAATCTTGAGTAAGGTTTATTTCCGTAGATGGTTGAGAATAGACCCTCGAAAAAGGAGAGGGCGCTTGCCTCAAAGCTTACAGGCTCTAAAGCAAGCTTTTCAAGCTCGATATAGTTATAACCTGCTTGCCTGCAATCATCCAAAGGAAACTTTAGGATTTCCCAGGATAAAGCATTTTTCAGGCAGATAGAATTTTCTCCGCAGTAGGCTGGGTTGAACTTCAGGAAGGAAAATTCGGCAGGGGAAAGAAGGGTGCTTACCGCAAATTTATAGCCGTGCCATTTTCCGGCCCTTATTAAGCCTATGTCCGCATTTCTGTATAAAGAGGTGTACCATTTAACCTTTCCTATCAGGTAAGGCTTTATGCTGGGGCTGTCCAAATAGGTGCTTGCCCTCTTTATCCTATTAACCTTTTCCTGGAATTCAATCCAATTCCTTATATCTTCGGATAATTTCCTTGCATTGCTGTCTAACGAAGAATCAAGCTTTAGCAAAATTTTGTCTATTTTTTTTGAGGTTAGGTAAAGGGTTAGGTCTGAAGGAGAGTTTTTTAAGGTGTGCAAAGCTTTTTCCAAAATTTCTGCCTCTTCCGGAAGCAAATACTTCTTTGCCAAAGGAAGCTTGTTATTTCCGAAATAGAGAGCTTGGAAGATGACCTCTTTATTTGCCTTCTCTGCCTTTGATACAAGGTCCTTTGTTGTTTCAACAACTTCGAGAGCCTTTTCGTTTTTTTCAAATAGGTTTTTTATTTTAGTGGCTGAGGAAATAAGTTCATCCATATCTGAAGAAGGGGTAATACCCCTAGCAGGTGAAATGTCCTGAAGGTACCTGAGCTCCTTAGCTATCTCAGCTACTTCATCCGATTCCCTTTCGATAGTTCTGAAACTGGAGACTGCTAGGGAGGCTTCCCTTTCGCTCTTCAATTTTAGGAGGGAGCTTTTGAACCATTCCCTAAAGGTTTGGTACGCAACTTTTAACTTTCCTTCTTTTTTTGCCGACTCATAAGCTTCCTTCAGCACAATCTCCTGCTCCCCAGGTTTTTCTTTAAGAGAGAAGACCCTTTTGAACATAGCACTGATCCTTGATTCGGAAACGCTTTCTTTGATTGCGCTCAGCTTTTCAGATGCAGCATCTAATTTTAAAAGCTTTGCAAGTTTTGCAGCCCGCTCTGATTGTTTTACTGAGGAGGCTATTGTTTTTGCAAATGGAAGGGCGCAAGTAGCTATATCAGAAAAAAAGAATCCTACCTCTACAATACTAGTTCCAGCAACTCTGTGCCAATTTCTCCATCCGTAATCCTCTCCTTCGGGAAAAAATTCATAATATAAAACATACCAAGGGTCTCCGTAATTTTCAATTGAAAAAGTATAGGCTGCCATTTCCTTGGCAGCTTCAAGTTTGTTTCCAGAAAAGGTTTGGTATATGCCTCTTGCTAGGGCATCTATTAGGGATTCTCCCTTTCCTCCAAAGACATTTTGAGGCAAGTCTATTTCTATCACTATTGGTTTTTTGGTAGTGCAAACATAGTTTATTCCGGTTTGTAATCCCTGAACGCTTGCAATAGCCCTCTGCTGCTCCTGAAGAGCTCCGTAGATGGCAAAAAGTTTGAAGAAAAAGATTAGGAGGAGGATTGTAAAGAAGAGGCCGGCAAGGAATTTTGCAGATAGGCTGAAAAATCCCTTCATTAAATAAATTTAAAGAAATTTAATTTATGGCAAGTTGCCATAATATTATGGCTATTTACCATAATTTAAAAAATTAAAAAATCAAAATTCCCGGTTCACAATGAAGTCAATTCCTAAGAGAAGCTTTCTTTTGGCATCTTCATTTTTGAAAAAGTCTAGGGTTTTGAAAAGCTCTAAAGCCTTGAGTGCAAAATCTTTGGCAACCTTCCTTGCATAATCAATACTTCCGTACTCCTTCATCAGATGGATAATGTATTTTGCCTCTGCCTCAGTCTTTTCCTCTCTAGGCTTCTTAAGAATCTCTGTTATCCTTTTCCTATCAAAGGCGGATGCTTGGCTAAGCAAATGGGCAAGAATCAAAGTCCTCTTTCCCTCATATATATCATTCCCTACCTGCTGTTTCAAACCTCTAAAATCTGAAGTTAAATCCAGAACATCATCTATTATCTGAAATGCCCTTCCCAAATAGATTCCAAGCTCATTCAACTTCGGAAAGATTTTTGATTCTAGATAATCTTCCCTATCCTCTGCAATAATTGCCCCTAACCTCATCGGACCCGCAATAGTATAATAACTCGTCTTTCCGTCAAGGATGTAGTAAACATCATCTTCTGTAAGGTCGAATTTGTTCAGGTGGGCAAACAAAAGCTCTGCTGTTTGGCCTAGCGCAGTTCTTGCCAGCATCCTGTAAAATTCTTCCATTATCTTTAGACTCTTCCTTTCCCCTATTATTTTTGCATTTTCCTGCAGGATTTTCCACATTATTAGATGCAGGGCATCTCCGGCATTTACAGCAAGCCCTGGATTGTATCTTAAATGCAAAGTTAGAGCTCCCCTCCTCATCACAGATTGATCCTGGAAATCATCATGGATTAACAACCAATTCTCGCTTATCTCCATTGCAGCCGCTGTGAGCAAGGCGAGATCTTTTCTTCCTCCCAAAGCTTCTGCAGTTAGGATAAGGAGGGTAGGTCTGAGGTATTTGCCTCCCCTATTTAAATAATCCATACAAAGCTTCTGGTGAAATTTTTCCGCTTCACCGTTTTTCAGTTCTGATACTCCATCAATTTTTCTAAGATATCCTTCAACCTTTTCCCTGACAACCTTGCCTACTTCCTTTTTATAATCCTTAAGAACTTCTTCAAAAAGGTGGAATTTAATTCCGCAATTCGGACATTTAAAGGTTGAGATTTCCTTTAATATTTCGCTTCGCTCTCCCAACATTTCTGTCCGGCAGTTAGGGCAAATTTTGGATTCCATAGAGCGATTTGGAAAAAATTTTTAAAAATTGGCTATTTGTGGTTCGTTGGTTGTCGATTTTGAAAAAAGAAGGTTCAAGAAAATATTTAAGAGCCAAATGTGTTAAGCAAAATCTAAAAAGCTTGGAATTTTCCACGGGATGGGATTTACCCAGCATGTCAACTCCTTGGAAAATGTTCATACTTTGCTAAATCTTGCAATCCACCCGTAATAGGAGTTCTGATTATAATTGCCCTGTCTATGTTTTAATTATGGAGCTTGAGTTCTCGGTTGACATAAAAAGGTGCCTAAAAGAAATAAAGGATTTTGACAGGATTAGGAAGGTGTATTGTAACAATCCTTATTACTTTTTTCAGCATTTTAAAAGCCTGAGGAA
>CAZCGS010000054.1:0-4189 GCA_964498505.1 uncultured archaeon | reverse complement strand
CCTATGTCATTGCTATAAAAATAGAATAATATTTTTATGATTACCGGCATAGCAGAGCTACCCTTACATTACGGAAAGTGCCCTGCCTGGCTATTTAAAAGGATGAAGCTCCTTGCAAGGGAGATTTCTAAAGCAATTATAATGGAGTACGGAAAAAAGGAATTTTTGGAAAGGCTGAGCGACCCTTATTTCTTCCAATCCTTCGGCTGTGTTTTGGGATTTGATTGGCATTCTTCAGGCTTAACAACTACTGTATGCGGAGCTCTGAAAGAGGCTAACCTACAGGATTACGGAATTGCTGTTTTGGGAGGCAAGGGAAAAACCTCTAGAAGGGTTCCTTCAGAATTAGAAAAAATAGCCGAAGAATTTAGTTTTTCCTATGAAAGAACGGAAAAGCTTAAAAGGATAAGTAGGTTGGTTGCAAAGGTAGATTCTTCCTGCCTCCAGGATGGCTTTGATTTGTACCATCATACCTTCATAGTGGATGAAAAAGGGAATTGGGCCGTTATCCAGCAGGGAATGAATGAAAGCACTCAATACGCAAGAAGGTATCATTGGATGAACTCATTTTCCTTTGATGAGCCCCATAAAGCAATATGCTGCGATAAAAAGGTAAAGCCTTTGAATTTGGTTGATAAAGAAGTTGGGGAAACAAGGGAAGCAATGGTAGAGATTGTGAGGGAAAAGCATACCTTACTTGCCAAATATGTTAAAGGCTCCTTATTCATGCCAAGGAATCATTACATTTCAAAAGAGGAGTACAAAAGGATTGAAGAGGCAAGCAAAAAGCAGCCGGAAAATTTTGAAGAATTGCTTTTATCTCCCTTAGGCAAAAAAAGTTTGAGAGCCTTAGCTTTGATTTCAAATTTGATTTATGGCACAAAACTATCCTGGAAAGACCCTGTAAAATACTCTTTCGCTCACGGAGGAAAGGATAGGGTTCCTTACCCTTTGGATAAAAGGACTTACGATAAATCAATAAAAACCCTTAGGGAGGCTTTGGAAATGGCAGAATTAGGAAGGAAAGAAAAGCTTGATGCATTAAAAAGGTTGGCAAACCTATTTTAATAATGAGGGGCATTTATTTTTCTTTAGATGCTTTGCTTGCCCTATCCATTTTCTTAATAGGAGCTTCAGCCATTTTCTTTTACAGCTATGCTCAGCCCAGCGCAAAGCCAATCGCTCAAATAAATCTTGCCCAGGATGTTTTAAATGCATTAAGCAATGCAAAGATGAAGGACTTTGAGAATAATTCCTGCTTTTCCAATCTGAGCGAGGAGCTGAGGAAAAAGATAAGCCCGAGTAATTCGGTTTTGGAACAGCTTTTAGTTTTCTGGAATGCCAACTATACCAAAGAAGCATCAAACATAACCGAATGTTTGTTTAAAAATTTGATGCCTGAAAATGTTGGGTACGAATTTATATTCAGAGGAACAGAAAGGTCGGATGTAATTTTGAGGAAAGAGCCACCTTCTTACCAAAATGTTTTTGTCTCTAAAAGGGTTGTTTCAGGAATAGATAACTACCCAACTCCGATGAAGGGATTTACTGCAAGGGTTTTTCTAACAAAGATTGCCGCTAAGGAAACCTGCTCCTACCTTTACTTTCCCGGCTTTTTAGGTCAGGGAAATTTTGCCAGATATTTTTACCTTCCCAACTTTTCTAAGGTAAAGAAGGTTTATTTGGAGTTGGATACTTCAGGCTTGCCTTTTAAAGTTTGTGTTAATAACTTAGGAAACTGCTCTTCCTATTTGCAGGAGCCTGATCCTTCTGAAGCAATGAAACCCTATTCCTGGAACCTTTCCTCCTTAGCCTCTTCCTTTGTTCCCGGGAAAAATATCCTATACTTCCTCTTCAACAATTCAACCTCTTATACCCAAAGATGGTTTGCTGGCGGTTATTTGGAGGTTTGCTATGAGACCGATTCCTTTTCCAGGGAAAGAAAAAACCTTACCTCACCTTTTTTCGGAATTTACGGGATGATAAACCTTTACGACGGATTTTACATTCCGGGAAGGCTGAAAAACCTTTCTATTTACCTGCACTACGATTTGCCAATAGAGAATTCTACCCTTTACCTGAAAATAGGGAACTCAACCGTATACCAAAGCGACTCAACCGGAACCAATATTTCAGTTTTTTTAAACAGCTCGGAGCTCTCAACCAGACTAAATTTTTCGGAAATAAGTTTGAAAACAATTCCTCTAAGGTTGGGAACCATAGCTAATGAGATAAAAGAGGTTTCAGGTTACGGAAATGCGGATGTTATCTTAATTACGGATCTTTCTGGCTCTATGAAATGGAGGTTGGATAGTGATGAGGATGGAGAGGAAAGGAAATGTTGTAATGGAAATTCTTGTTCTAGTGAAGAAGAACTGGTAAAATGGATGGAGAACGATAGTAATGTTATCTACGATCCATCAACCAGCAGAATTTCCCTAGCAAAATGCCTGGATAAGTATTTTGTTTATAAAATTTTGAATTTGACCGGGAATAGGGTTGGGCTGGTAGGATTTTACGGAGATCCTTTTTATCCTTATAAAGGAAGAACTACTGCTCATGAGCTTTCTACGAATAGAGAGAGCTTATATACGGAGATTGAGAATTATTATCCGAGAGGAGGTACCTGCATATGTTGTGCTATAAATAGAGCATATAACATTCTAAAAGAGCAGAGTAATAGCTCTAGGAAGAAATACATTGTTGTGATGTCTGATGGAATACCAACTCATCAATGTGGTTCTTCAGGAGTGGATGAATGCAAGGGAACTAGAGATGGTTCTCCTGGAAATCCGGGACTTTGGTTAGGATTTGGTTCAGGATGTTATGGGGGCTCTGATGATTGCGACACTGATGATTGTGAATGTGCAATGGAAAACGCAAATTGGTCTTCTTGCAGAGTCCATAATGATTTAAATGCGACCGTTTTTTCTATTGGATTTGGACCTGTTGCAAGTTGTTATTCAGCAAACTGGACATTAAGGGCAATCGCTAACTGCGGGAATGGTAGTTATTACGCTTCCCAAGAAGGAACAAAGTTAAAAGAAATCTATAAAAATATCTCAGAGCAGATAAATAAAATTTCCTATGTCAATGAAACTCAAATTTTGAACATAACCTTTATTCCTAACGCAACTTTGTATGAGGATTCATACATTTACTTTGAATTTGAGCCTGAAGTTTTTGTCGAGCCTTATTCCTATATTTCTGTTAGGCTTTCTTCTCCCAGATTTGGAGGAAATGTAACATCTCCAAAAAACTTTACCTTCTTCCTTGCAAACAGTACCTTAATATCAAATGCTGTTGTGACCTCCTACTCAAGTGCTTATTGGACCTCCTTCCTTTCTGTAAACAACCAATCAGCCTTTTTGCTTTCTAGCTATGGAGACGATTTTAGAACCTTAGGAGACCCTTTCATAGTTTACGCACCTTCGAATTATTTTAATTACGGAAACAATTTGATTCAAATAGATACAGCGATAGGTCCTGATAAAAATGATACTACAGGGGGCTCTCCTTGGGATAGGCTAATTTATACCCTTTCTGTTCCCGCCTCTATAGAATACACGAAGACCTTTCTTAAGGCTGAAGGAAGCACGATAACTGTTTACTATGATTTGGACCATGATAGTGTGCAAGATGGAAACGATACCATAGCAATTGGAGACAATTCGAGCGATGTGTTCGATCCAGAGCAGGATGCAATAGATTACGCATTTTGCAAGTTGCTGGATTTGCTTAATTTTATAGCCGACAAAAATGAGAAGGAGAACTGCAATTTAAGCAATATGGAGAGGGATGGAGGGCAGAGCAATCCTATAGACATAAGAATAAATTCTCCCGGAATAAGGTTGAATATAATTGAGATTCAGGGTTTGCCCATGCTTGTAGGTCCGGCAGTTGCCGAGATAAGGATATATTCCTAAATTTCAAAGTTTTTTCTTAATCTGGATGCTTTCAAAGTTCGGCCAGATTTTTGGGGGTAAGTTATTGAAATTAAAGAAAATTTAATATCTACTTTATTTTTTGCTTCTTTTATAGGAAGTTATTATTTCTGCAATTTTTTTCAGATTTTTTACATTTTGGTAAATTTTTACTATTGGATTTAAATTGGCATTATGGTAATGAATGGCATCTTGAATAATATCTTCAATAAGATTGATAGAAAAAAGAGCATATCTTGTCTCCT
>CAZCGS010000053.1:0-4233 GCA_964498505.1 uncultured archaeon | reverse complement strand
CCAAGCCGAACTATTTCTGGATATGGGTATTGATCGGAGTTATCCTTGCAATTGCAATAGCATTAGGAGTCTGGTATTTCAGGTATAGGAGGATGTGATCTACATAGCTAAAAGTGGCTTCTTCCGTTTAGCAACATTCTATAAAAACCAATTACTTAGCGTACTCAACCTCTGACTTTTTCTCTTTTTCCTCCTCAACATCCATCATTTTGAGCTTTTTGGTAAACCTTTCGTACCATTCAGAAACCTCTTTCGGAATCGAAGGCTTTATTGTTTTCAAAGCTTTGTCAAAGTGCTCTTTTTTAACCTCCTTGCTCTTCAAATCTTCTCTGAGCGCTATCATAGCAGCTTCCCTACACAAAGCCTCCAAATCAGCACCTGAATAACCTTGGGTTATTTTTGCTATTTCCTCTAACCTTACATCCTTTGCCAAAGGCATTTTCTTAGTATGAACCCTTAGAATTTCTAATCTTGCCTTTTCATCAGGGGTAGGAACATAAATCTGCCTATCAAAGCGACCAGGCCTTAGTAAGGAAAGGTCTATTAAATCAGGCCGGTTAGTTGCCGCTAGTACAACCACTCCTTCTACTTCCTCTATTCCGCTCATCTCAGTAAGCAATTGGGATACTAAAGTATTTAGGGTTTCGGTACTTTTTATTCCCCTTGTTGATGTAATTGCATCTATTTCGTCAAAGAAGATAATGCACGGAGCAACCTGCTTAGCCCTTTTAAAGGTTTCCCTTAACCTTCTTT
The DNA here is from genome assembly GCA_964498505.1 of uncultured archaeon. Taxonomy (GTDB): domain Archaea; phylum Aenigmatarchaeota; class Aenigmatarchaeia; order QMZS01; family QMZS01; genus CAZCGS01. Next base: position 3,480 of record CAZCGS010000053.1, on the reverse strand, counting down.
CCGATTCCCCTAACCATTTGCTTAAGAGTTCGGGTCCTTTAATGCTTATGAAATTGGCTCCGCTCTCATTGGCAACAGCCTTTGCAAGCAAAGTCTTTCCCGTTCCCGGTGGCCCGTACAACAAAACCCCTTTCGGAGGTTTGATACCCATCCTTTCGAAGACATCAGGATACTTTAAAGGCCATTCTACCACTTCCTTCAACTGCTGCTTAACCTCTTCCAATCCCCCGATATCGTCCCATTTTACATTCGGAACCTCAACCAAGACCTCCCTCATTGCGCTTGGCTCTACCCTACCTAAAGCATGCTCGAAATCTTCCTTAGTTACAACCAGCTTTTCCAAAATTTCCTTCGGAATTTCCTCACCTTCCTTTAAAGCCATTATATCAGGCAAAACCCTTCTCAAGGCAGCCATCGCTGCCTCTTTACAAACAGCTTCTAAATCAGCTCCGACATAACCGTAAGTTCTTTCCGCAATTTCCTTCAAATCAACATCCTTTGCCAAGGGCATATTCCTGGAATGAATTTGCAAAATTTCCAATCTTGCATCTTTGTCTGGAACTCCTATCTCCAATTCCCTATCAAACCTTCCCGGCCTTCTTAATGCCGGGTCTAAAGCGTCAGGCCTATTTGTTGCTCCTATAACTATAACCTCTCCCCTTCCTTTCAATCCATCCATCAAGGTGTTATGGACTATTATTGGTAACTCACCTACAATGAAGTTTGAAGTCTCTGTGGTTAGGTCGTACATCTCCATTTCCTTATTTATTCTCTCTATTTGCTCTATCTTCATAGGGATTACATTTGCTTTAGCCAATTTCCTTAATTCCCTAACCCATACATTCTCCAAGCCTTCTAAGGATTTGATGAAATAGCCGAGCACATTAGAATTTATATGCAGGTTTACATTAGGTGAGAGGTATCTATACTTATTATCATCTATTCTGATTCCGCAGGATTGCCTTAGCTCATACAACCTTTCCTTTATAGGCCAGATAATGGAGGAAATAGCTTTCTTCCTTATCAATAACTTTTCCAATTTTGATTTCTGCTTTTTATCACTCACAAAAGCTCCTACAGTCTGGTAAAATCTTTCAAAGGTTTCGTAACCTCCGAAAGGCTGAATTACATAAAGGTTGTACTTCTTTATTTTTGCTGGGATTCCCAAGGAATAGAGGAGGGTTGCTATGCCTTTTGCCAGCTCCTTGCTCGATGTAAAGAACCTTATTCTCGAATCCCCTACATGTCCGTCTCCCTCCAACAATCCTGCCAAAAATGCTGCCCTAACACTTTCCGGAGAAAGGTATAGTTGGGAAGGTACCTTTACCTTTTTTGATTTCTTTCCGAAAGGAATTCCGAAATAGCTGTTTAAGAACTTTACAAGGGGTTTGGAATAAGCATAAAGCATCTCTACATGGGTTTTTTCTTTTTTGGGTTTTAAATGGAACAGGTTTTCTATTATGGAAGAAGCTTCCTTAGTTACGCTTCCGCTTAGATTAAGGTAACAAGGATAAAGATGACCTTTTGAAATAATGTAACCCAACAGCTTTGCAAGTTTTTCTTCTAGATACAAAGGCAATTTTATAAAGTATTTGTCTTTGATAGGATAGATTTTTCCATCAACCTTGTAAGCTATTCCCAATATGTCATAGCTCTTAGCTATGCTTAGCTCTACCATATTCTTTTCAATTTTCACTATTCCTTTCTTTTCCAGTCTTCTCAAAGCATTATTCAGAGCCTTCCTTGAAACTCCTAAGAGGTTTTCAAGTTTTTCCTTGGAAATTCTCGGATTTTTTGAGAGCAGGTAAACAATTTTCTGTCTGAGCTTCCTGAGTTTTTTCAAATCCATCTCGCCCTTTTCAAACTCATCCAATTCTGAAAGTTTTACATACCTCCTATCAAAAACGAGGCTCGGAATGGATTTTTCTTCAAGCTTTGCAATCCATTTATCCTTTTCCGGTAGTTTTGATAGCTCTAGCTTGCAGATTTCTGACGGAAGTGGAAGATTGTTAGGAATTATTACCCAATCACCTTCTTTAAGTTGATCTATGCTTACCCATTCTATTTCCCCATTACCTATTTTTAATAGCTTTGTGATTTTCGAAGCTATTAACTCTCCGCCATTTGCAAGTTTTATTCTAATAGGATTCTTTATCTTTGTTTTGGAGAGGGCGATTACCTTAACTCTATTCACCTTTCCTTCTTCATCCATTCCCAACACATAAACTTCTTCCTCCGGCAATTTGTGAATAACTCCGAACTCATCTTCAATTGTTTTTCCCTTAACCTCTTCGAATAGTTTTTGGATAGGGATTTGGCCTTTTTCCGAATATACAAGGGTTGAAGGGTGTAGGCATAGTAGCTGGGAAACAATTCTCTTTTCTACCTCTCCGTGAACTTCTTCCCTTTTTGGTGCGATAGCATCAATCTCATCTATGAAAATAATGGCAGGAGCGTTTTTCTCGGCTTCTTCAAAAATCTGCCTTAAGTTTTCTTCTGATTTCCCGTACCACATGCTCATGATTTCCGGCCCGTTTATAGAATAAAAATTGGCTCCGCTCTCATTGGCAACAGCCTTTGCAAGCAAAGTCTTTCCCGTTCCCGGTGGCCCGTACAACAAAACCCCTTTCGGAGGTTTAATACCCAACCTTTGAAAAACTTCCGGATGCCTTAGGGGAAGCTCTACCATCTCCCTAATAAGCTTTATCTCATTTTTTAAACCTCCGATATGCTCGTAAGTAACTTCCGGAATCTTCTCTTCTTCCTTTACCTCAACGGCTTGCGGCAAAAGCTCTATTTCGGTAGCCTCTCCAACCCAAACATAACCTTTAGGGTTTGTGTTTACAACTATGAATTTTGTGTCTCCGAACGGAGCAAAGAAGATATCCTCCAAACTCATTCCGAAAAATTCTTCCAAAAATGAGTTGCTCCTTCTTCTTGTATAAACCGGGTTAGGAATGAAGATATCTCCTTTTGCAAATGCCCTTCTATATAAATTCTGCTTTAAATATTCGGGATTGGTATGGATTGTAATTCCCTTTTGGGCAGGAGCTATAACCATTTTTCTAGCCTCCTTAACTTCTGCCGGCCTAACCTTGACAACCTCTCCTACTCCAGCGCCGGCATTCCTCCTTGTTAAGCCGTCTATCCTAATTATATCCAAACCGACATCCGAAGGATAAGCTCTGACAGCAATTGCAACAGTTTTCCTTTTCCCTTCAATTTCAATATAATCTCCTTCTTTAATTCCCAATTCCTTCATAAATCTAGTGCTTAATCTTGCAATTCCCCTTCCGTAATCCATTCTATCAGCACTCAAATCACCAACTTTTAACTTTACTTCCCTCTGGTTGTCTTTCATAATGATATATTTTAGCTAAATCTTTAAGTAAATTTAAAAATTAATCCTTAATTAGATTGGGGCCGGTGGCCTAGTTGGTAGGGCGTCGCGCTTACAACGCGAAGGTCCCAGGTTCAAAG
>CAZCGS010000052.1:2454-4358 GCA_964498505.1 uncultured archaeon | reverse complement strand
GTCCCTTTTGAGATTAAAATTTTTTCTGCACTTGGATGAGCAGAAGTAATATATCTCTCCCTTCGCACTTACATACATAGTCCCTTTCCCCTTCTCAACCCTGCCTCCGCAAAAGCTGCATTTCATTTTCTCCTACTTCCTTTTACCAGTAGAAACGGTTTCTATAGAGGTATCCTTCACCCATATTAAATCGCCAACCTTTGTTGTTCCTATCACAAATCTTTCAATAACCTTACCTTTATCCATACCTTCTAAAACCTTACACTTTACAAGTTTTAAACCTTTTGGTCCGTAGTTACCCAAAATCTCCACTATTTCCGCCTTAAATGCCATATCTAAAATTTTAAAAAATTTTTAAATAGGCCAAATATATTAAAGGCATACGTTATATTATAATGGCATGGAACAGAATTGAAATTCTAAAAAAAATAAAGCCCTCTTTGGAGGAAAGAAATAGAATTAAAAAGTTCATTGACAATTTATACAAAATTGCAGAAAGACATGCAAAGCCTTTTAACGCTTACCCAATGTTCGTTGGATCCATAGCCAAAAATACCTGGCTTCGTGGAGACCACGACATAGATCTTTTTTTAATTTTCAAAGCACGATTTCCTAAGGAAAGGCTGGAGGATTACGGTTTGAAAATAGGAGTCTCCATTGCCGAAGAGCTGGGAGGAAAGTACATACTGAAATATGCGGAGCATCCTTATGTGCATATCCTCGCTTCTGGCTACGAAATAGATGTGGTGCCCTGCTATGAGATAAAAGAAGGAGAGAAAATAATTTCGGCTGTAGATAGAAGCCCTCTCCATTACAAATATGTAAAAAGCAAGCTAACTTCAAGCCTATGCGATGAGGTAAGATTGCTAAAGTACTTCTGCAAGGTTATAGGTGTTTACGGAAGCGATGTTGTTACCCGAGGGGTTTCAGGCTATTTATGCGAACTTCTCATCATCAACTTCGGTTCCTTTACCAAAACCCTAAATGAAATCAGCAAATGGTTTTTCGGAGAATTTATAGATATAGAGGGGTTGAGTAATAAAAAGGAGGCTATAAGGAGATTTAGGAATGAGCCTTTGATAGTTATAGATCCGGTGGATAAAAATAGAAATGTTGCAAGCTCTCTCTCAGCCGAAAATTTATGGGTATTAATAAACGAAGCAAAAAAATTTGTAGAGACAAAAGAGTTTCCCAAACCTAAAAAACAGAAAGCAAAGCCTTTTCTGATTCAAAAATTAAAGAAGGAAAGAGAAACATATTTTTTCGGTGTAGTTTTTGAAAAAGGTGAGGGCGAAATTTTAGATACCATCTATCCTCAGTTGAGAAAATTGCAGAGAAGGATTCATTCCTATTTAGAAATGGAAGAATTCAAAGTTGTAAGGGCTTTTTCCTTTATAAACCAAAATTGCTACCTGATTTTTGAAGTGGAGAGCAAGCATTTGCCGAAAATTAAGAAAAATGAAGGTCCGATAATATTCTCCAAAGAAAATGTCTTCAGGTTTTTGCAAAAATATCCCAACGCATACATAGAGGGAATAAGGTTTTATTCTGATGTAAGGAGAAGGTATCAGAATGTCATAACCGCTGTTAAATCCTTCTTCAGGGAGAGGAAGGAGGAAATCCCTAAGGATTATCAAAAAAGAGCTTTTAGAATACTTGAGGAGGAGGAGCTGATTGAAAGGGTTGAGAAAGATAAAGCCCTCAACATTTTTTTACAAAATAAATATTTTTCCAAATGATTATTATGCTTAGGGAAAAAGTTAAGGTAAGAAAATTTAGGCCCTCCAGATGCGAAAAATGCGGAAAGAAAGGGAAAGGTATTATTACAAGGTTCGGAATCAATTATTGCAGGCATTGTTTTAGAGAAGAAGCAAAAAGGATGGGTTTTAGGAAGTACCATTAGG
>CAZCGS010000052.1:0-2354 GCA_964498505.1 uncultured archaeon | reverse complement strand
ACTTTGAATGAATTTGTTGAAAGAGTGGAAAATGTTATCAAAAGAATTTTTGGATAGAATTAGGGAGGATTTAAAACCTTTGGAAAAGTATGCATTCGCAATTGTTTTGTACGGCAGCGTTCTTACTCCTTATTTCTCAGAAAGGTCCGACATAGATGTGGCTATAATAACGAAAAGTAAAGACAGAGAGTACAACAAAAAGATTTGGGCAGAGGCCTTGAAATTAGCGGGAAAGGGTTATGATATAAAGGTTTTTGAGCTTTTGCCTTTGTGGTTGAAGGCAGAGATTATAAGAAATTACAAAGTTATTTACGGAAATAAAGGCGAGCTTTCCGAGTATTTCTATTTTTTCCGAAAGTTGTGGAAGGATATGGAATTTAGGATAAAGAGGAATAAGCCTAGGGAAATAAAAGAAATGAAAGAGGGGATTAGCAATTTGAAGAAACTCAGATAACCGAAAAACATTCAAAAGGGTTTTGCATGGTTACTTTACCTGCATAGGCGTCCGAGATTCCCAAATATATTTCTATTTTTCTTCCTTCCACAGAAAAACCTCCGGGATAAACTACATTGTACAATTCCGGTTCCATTTTTGCAGGAAGTTTTGGGAAATCCTTTCTCGTTACTACAATTTTTGGAGACTCTGCTTTTTTTGTTTCGGGATCAAATTTGAATATTGTGCAATAATAATTTTTGTTTTCTTTCTCTGAAAGGTGAGCTATATGTCCCAAGACATACAGTTTTTCCTTGCCCGGATAAACATCATTGATTCCGCCCCAAGTACCTTCCGGCAAAACCCCTTCTACTAATTCGGCTTCATCCAAATTTACATTATTAAGCTCTTCCAATGAATTTATTACGGTATAGCATATTTTTCCTCTTCCGTATTTTGAACCTTTAGGCCTAAGGAAGACGCCAATCTCTTTATTAGGTAATTCAGCAACTCTTATGCATTTCATGCCCTCAATTTCCGCTATTTTTTCGAAGTTCTCATCTCTGTAAACCGTTTTATAATTTATTCTTCCGTTTGAGCAGTATATTTCGACACAACCTATGATTAGTTCATTATCAATTTCTGTAACAAAAGGATCCAGAGAGTTAGGTAAGATAGGTAAATCTTCACTTTTGCACCAGCTTTTTCCTTCTCTTTTAAAAAATACAACTTGAGATCCATATTCATCCCATCTTGGCTCTACTCTTATACCAATATAGGTTTCACCGTTGTATTCAAAAGGTTTGGAAGGATTGTAGCCATCTTTATAGCCCAAACCTTTTAGTTCTAAAATTTCGGAGATCTTTATGTATCTACTTTTTTCGTATTCTCCCAGCAGTTTTTCTAAGGAGAGCTGTTCCTTTTTGGGCAAAGAGCAGACCGCTCCTTCACCCGGCATAAATTAAAATTAAATTTTAAATTTTTGGAAAATTTTAGGTTTCAGAAATTCAATTTTTACAATCAATTACGGCTTTTTTTATTGCTTCCTTACAATTATATCTTACCTTAAACCCAAATTTCTTTATCCTTGTTATGTCTAAAAGCATTAGAGGAACATCCCCGACCCATCCTCTAGCCTCATCACTTGAATATTTGAATTTTGGATGTAAACCAAGCTCTTTACACACTATCTTTGCGATTTCATTAACCTCTATTTTATCCTCATTTCCTATGTTGAAGATATTAACTTGCCCATTTACCTTTTTCCATGCTAGCAGCATAGCATTTATGCAATCCTCTATGTATAAGTAAGATTTGCATTGCTTTCCGTTTCCCAAAATTTCAAGTTCATTTGGATTCTTCCTGAGCTTTTTGATAAAGTCTATTAATACTCCGTGGGTAGCTCTTCTTCCTATGATGTTGGCTAACCTAAATATCCATGATTTTATACCGTAGGTATAGCTATAACCTATTATCATTGCCTCGCATGCGAGCTTAGAAGCGCCGTAAATCGAAATAGGCAGCATTGGAGAGTAATCTTCCGGAGTCGGAATTTTTCTTGCTATACCATAAACTGTTGATGTAGAGGTAAACAGAAATTCTTTTATTCCCAATTCCTTAGCAATTTCCAGAATATTGTAGGTAGCAATAACATTATTGTCAAATTGGCTCTTAGGGTTTAGGGAACTGGATTTAACATCGGGATTTGCAGCTAGATGAAATATGGTTTTTACTCCGTCCAATTTCTTTTTAATTTCCTCCTTATCGTACCTAAGGTCAAGTTTGTAAAATTCTGCTTTTTTATTTATATTTTCCTTTTTGCCGGTAGATAGATTGTCGATTATTACTACCTCAAACCCTTTTTCTATCAGTCTATCAACCAAATTGCTCCCTATAAAGCCTGCTCCGCCTGTAACACAAA
>CAZCGS010000051.1:4367-4944 GCA_964498505.1 uncultured archaeon | reverse complement strand
AAATGTGTATAAATCCGAATTGCAAGAGCAAGCAGAACTGGAAAAATAAAAAGGAGTCCTAAATTTTTATGTTTTGTTTATAAAATCTTAGTTATGGTAAGGATAAAGAGGATAGAGGTTAAAAACTTTAAAAGCTTTAAAGACTTAAAGGTTGGTCTCGGAAAATTCAATTTGATAATTGGTGCAAACGCATCTGGAAAGTCAAATTTTGTTAGCATCTTTAAATTCTTAAAAGACATAGCAACTTTAGGTTTGGATAATGCTATATCTCTGCAGGGAGGTATAGAGTATCTTAGGAATATGAGCATAGGAGCTTCTGAACCTCTGTCTGTAAAGATTGTTTGTGAATTGGAGCAACATCCAACTGTTCTGAGATTTTTTAGGACTAATGCGGGTTTGATAAACATGGATGTCTACGAAACGGTTTATGAATTTGCGTTAGGGTTTAATGGGAAAGGCTCCGAATTCATGATAATAAAAGATGAATTAAGACAAAAATGTAGATTTTTAAGGTTAAAATCCCTCAGAGAGAAATCCGAAGAGATCAAAATCCTCGGGGATGGAGAAATTGTTATTT
>CAZCGS010000051.1:0-4357 GCA_964498505.1 uncultured archaeon | reverse complement strand
GAGAGGCGAAAAAATAAAAGTCGGGCTTAATTTACCTGAAAAGGTGCCGCTGAAAAAGGAGCATATATTGCCGCTATTTTTGCAAGAAGGGAAACTCTCAGAGCATGAGCTTCTTATGGAAACCAAGTATTTTTCTATTCCGGTAATTGGCAAAATATCGATATACGATTTTGATCCAAAATTGTCGAAGGAGGCTGTTCCCATTACAGGAAAAGCTGAATTGGAGGAAGACGGGAGCAATTTATCTATTATTCTTAAAAACATTCTAGAAAATAAAGAGAGTAGGAGAAAGCTTTTTAATCTGGTAAAAAACATTTTACCGTTTGTGGAAGATTTAGATATCGAGAAATTTCCGGATACTTCTTTGCTTTTCAAATTAAAGGAATCCTATTTTAAGGCCCAATATTTACCAGCATCTTTTATTTCCGATGGGACAATAAATACAATCGCCCTCATCATTGCTCTGTATTTTGAAAAGAAGCCGTTTATTATAATAGAGGAACCCGAGCGGAATATTCATCCTTCTCTTATTTCTAGGGTTGTAGAGATGATGAAGGATGCCTCAAAAACACAAAAAAAGCAGATTATAGTTACTACTCACAACCCTGAATTTGTAAAGTATGCCGGGTTGGAAAATATTTTGCTTATTTCTAGAGATAAAGATGGCTTTTCGAGGATTTCTCGACCGGCAGATAAGGCGGAAATCAAAACATTCTTAAAGAATAACATAGGAATTGAGGAGCTTTATCTGCAGAACCTTCTTGAGGTGTAAGGCATGCACTCCTACAAACTTCTGTTTGTGTGGGTGGAGGGGAATGATGATGAGAGATTTTTTAATAGGGTATTGCTCCAAAAATTCCAAAGAAAGTACGATAACATAAAGGTAATAAAATACGCTCAAATGAAAAAGGAAAAGGTGAGTAATTTTATTAAGAGCATCAATGCTATGGGAGCCGATTACCTGTATTTTGCAGATATCAATAGAGCACCTTCTATAACCGCTAAAAAGGAAGAAATCCAGAAAGAGTATCCGAACATTGAGAAAGATAAGATAGTTGTGGTTGTTAGGGAGATTGAGAGTTGGTATCTCGCAGGGTTGGATAGCAAGGCATGCAAACAACTCAAAATAAAGGATTTTCCCGATACGGAAAATGTTACCAAGGAAAGATTCAACGCTTTAATTCCTGATAAATTTGCTTCCAGAATTGATTTTATGATGGAGATTCTGAAAAACTTTTCCATTGAAATAGCAAAACGGAAAAATAAATCTTTCCGAGATTTTATTGAGAAGCACGATTGCTAACTTTTTACTTTAGGTTATAAAACCTTCTTTGAATGCTTTTCCTTTATATGGGAATGAAGCTTTAGCTCAGCCTCTAAATAGGTTACTCCGAAGAATTTTTCTCCACAGAACGGACATTCAAGGACAAACTGGCTTTCAACCATATTTAATTTTCTTTTTATTTTAAATTAATGAACATAGATGCCCTAGCCCTAATTTTATTTATCCTCGGAATGCTTGGCCTGGTTATAAAGGATAGGAAAAGGGTAGAAATAAAAGGGGTAGCGATTATCTGGAGAACAAAAAAGGGAAAATCATTGGTAGAAAAACTCGCAAGATGGAAATACTGGAATCTCTATTTTGACTTCGGAATAATAATAAGTTTCGCTGCCATGCTTTACGGTTTGTTTTTCCTACTTGAAAATACCTGGAAAATATTAAGGGGTTTTGTTGCCCCTTCCCTTGCCCTTGTACTCCCTACCCCTTCCTCTTCTTTTTCTTTCTCTCCCGGAATCCTTTTTGTGCCGGCAACTTACTGGATTTTCGGGATAGCTGCAATTATTTTAACCCATGAGCCTGCCCACGCAATTGCCTGCATAAAAAACAGGATAAAAATAAAATCATTCGGATGGCTTTTGTTTTTAATAATTCCGGGAGCATTTGTTGAGCCTGATGAAAAAAGGTTAAAGCTTGCCGCTCCTAGAAAACAGCTGAGGGTTTACTGTGCGGGAAGCTTTTCAAATATCCTACTTGCCCTATTTGCTATTCTCCTCCTCCATCTTTTTTTGTTTTTCTTTTTTGATTACAAAGGGCTTTATTTTTCCTATCCGTATGCAGTTGTAAATAAAAGCGATATTGCAAATATTTCGGAGTACGACAACGAGCTTTTAAAGGTAATTACTAAAGAGAATGAAAGCTATTTAATTTCTAAGGAGATGTATGAAGGGCAGAAGGATAGGGAAAGGATTGTTGTTTTTGAAGATGTTCCGGCTGTAAGAGCCAATCTCTCCGGAAGCATAGTTGAAATAAATGGTAAAAAAATAAATTCAAAGGAAGATTTGGAGAGGGTGCTGAGCAAGTTAAAGCCCGGAGATGAGGTAATTGTGAATACAAGTAAGGGTAGCTATAGAATAACCCTTGCCGAACATCCTTTGAATAAAACAAGGGGTTATTTAGGGATAGTTGTAATTGAGGACCCTTTGCTAAATATTATGGCTCCCTTCAGGATAAAAAATTTTGAGGTAAAACAAGGGTTCTCTTTTGCCAAGCCCTTCCTTGATTGGTTTTTGAACCTACTTTCCTGGATTTCCCTAATTTCTATTGCTGTAGCGATTGTAAATATGCTGCCTATGAAACCTTTTGACGGAGGTTTGAGTTTGGAAGCTCTTACCTCAAAAACCTTTGCAAACTATTTTTCAATAATTGTCTTTCTCCTTTTGGCCTTTAATTTTGCCGTACCTATTATCAGATAATTCCCTTTTCCTTTAAAATCCTTTCAGCCTTCTCATACTCTTTATAGGTATTTACCGGTATCCAGATTCCTGGCTGGGTAATCATTGCCGCAACCTTTTTTTCCTTAGCCAAAGCAGGCAAAACAGTTTCTTCGAACTCTATAGCCTTCTCAGATTCCAAAGGGATAAGTCTTTCTATATATTTAAAAACTTCTGGCTCCATAAAGACCAAACCTGTGTTTGTATACCTTTCTATGAAAGGCTTTTCCTGAAAGTTTGTTATAAGCCCATTAGCATCAACCTCAGCAACTCCGTAAGGATATTGAGAACCAGAAACCAAGGCTACTGTTGCAATAACTCCATTGCTTTCAATATTATGCAAATGCTGCAAGAGAAATCTCAAAGGGAACTTTCTATCCAAAATGATATCATCTGGAAATAACATTAGAGCCCTTTTCCTCCTTTCTATTTTGTTGTTTTCTAAAGCATACCTTAATGCCATTCCCTTTCCCGAAACGGTTTCAGGCTCTATCGAAACTCTTACCCTAACCCTTTCAAAATAATTTTTCTTTTTTAAATGCTCCTCTATTTCCTTATGCCTGTACCCTAACAAAAAAACAAATTCCTTAAATCCGTTGCTTTCGCAGAGCTCTATGCAAAGGTCTAGCAAAGTTTTGTTTCCGAGCTCTAATAAAGCTTTCGGTTTGTCAATCGCACCCATCCTCTTTGCCTTTCCTCCTGCAGGAATAATAACTTGGGTGCGTTCAATTTCCCTCCTGATATCTTCGAATGCATCCATAATAGAAATTTCTAAATTTTTATTACCAAACCCCCTATCCCAGCGCTTACGAATTGGTGCATTAACCCTGAAATGAAATTTGCCAGATTTTGGATTTCGTCTATTTTGACCCTTATTTCTTCAGGCTCCAAAATTTCAACAGCACTTGGTCCATATCTTACGCAAAATTCAATTAAGGAATATAGGTCCTTAACAAGAAAGCTAATTTCCATCACCTTGCTATATCCTTTCTCAACCCCTACAATAGGTTTTTCCACCTCTTTTGCCTCAAGAAATTTTTCCTCGTATATGTATAAGTTCGGATTCGCCTTCATCTCATTTGCAAGCTTTTTTAAAGCCTTTTCAGCAAGCTCTTCCTCAGTTGCCAGAACATCAATAGCGCACCATACATTTATCCATCCCTCCTCCTTAAGCTTTTCAACCTTTTCCTCCATATTTAAAACCCCAAGAAAAGCTTTAAATATTTTTATACCTAAAAAAATTATGGCAGGTTCTGGATCTAAAGTCAAAATAGCAATCCCAATCTTTCTGATATTTCTATCTTCAATCCTGCTCTTCCCTTTCTTAACAAATTCCCTAACCATTAATGAAGTTATTGCCCGCACTCCAGCCTTCCATTTAATAAATGAAATCTATGTTTTCCTTTCCGGAAGCTATGAGCCAATTTCCAATTGGCTTGTTTTCGAACCTGAAGCCTTAAAAGTCAATAAGACTGTACTAAAGGTTGGAGAGAAGGTAACCATAATGGGCAACGGTTCTGAAAGCCCAGGACTAAACGCTGACAAGGTTGATGGTTTGGAAGCTGCAGATTTGCTGGCTGGAGGT
>CAZCGS010000050.1:0-5693 GCA_964498505.1 uncultured archaeon | reverse complement strand
CCCTGTAATTTATGGCAAAATTTGAGTTTATTAGAGGAGTTTTGTGCGGAGCCGGAATTGCAATTATAATCTTTTTTTCTGTTATATTGGTCCAAAACTTTGGGAATATTGAAAATCGCACTTCAGAAATTCCTACAGGTTTTGCTGTACTACCCCCTAATGATGTTGCTAACAAGGTTTTGTCCCTGATTAACAAAAATCTTGAAAACCACGGAACAAAAGCATCTCTCGTTAAGGTAGAAGAAATTAGTGGTGTTTATAAAATAATTACAGAATATCAGGGTAACAAAATACCAGTATATGCGACTAAGGATGGAAAGTGGCTCTTCCCCGAAGCGATTTCCCTTTCGCCTTGCGAGACTTTAGTAAAATCTGAAAACCCTAAGCTTGAAGCTTTTGTCGTTAGTTATTGTCCTTTTGGTTTACAAATGCTGAGAATTCTTAACGAAATTGTAAAAAATATACCCGAACTTGAGAATTACATAGAGGTTAGGTACATAGGCGGGATAAGTGATGGTAAGGTAATCTCGATGCACGGAGAGAAAGAGGCTGAGGAAAATTTGAGGCAGATTTGCATCAGGGAGGAGCAAGAAGATAAGTTCTGGGCGTATATTTCCTGTTTTATAAAAGACGGAAATGCAAGTAGATGCTTAAACGAGGCAAAAATAGATGTAGAAAAATTGAGAGCATGCATGCAAGATGAAAATAGGGGACTAAAATATGCCGAGAAGGATTTCGAACTCCAAAATAACTATCGCGTTAGCGGTTCACCAACCCTTGTCTTAAACGGTGAAAGGGTTAGCGAATTTGAGTTCGGAGGGAGAACCGCAAATGCCGTGAAAACCTTATTATGTTGCGGTTTTGTAAATCCACCGAAATACTGCAGCCAAAACATTACAAACCTTAAGGCTGCGATAGGATTCTCTTCGAGCTATTCTTCTGGCACAACCAGTTCTGGTCAGTGTTAGCAAAACTCTTTTAAATTTTTTGCTTTTTTTATTTAATGAGGCACGATCCTTTGGCTGACTTTTTCTCCTCCCTAAAAAACGCGGAGAGGGCAGGGAAAAAGGAGGTAATATTTGCCTACAGCAAACTTATTACCAAAATTTTGGATGTTATGCAGAAGTACGGTTATATTAAGGGCTATGAAGTAATCAAAAGGAAGAATTACAGGGAAGTCCTTATAAAGTTGGCTAATGCGATAAATGAATGCAATGTAATAAAGCCGAGACATAGTTTTAAATATGAAGAATTACTGAAGTTTAAGAAAAGGTATTTGCCGGCTATAGACTTTGGTATACTGATAGTTAGCACCTCTCGTGGAGTAATGAGCGATAGGGAGTTGGAGGAAAAGAAGATTGGTGGGGTATTATTAGGCTATGTTTTCTGAAGTATGAAAATTTTAATATCCGGAGATTTGCATTTGGGTTTCGGAAGCAAAAGCGAGCGGGAAAGGGATTCCTACTTAGCGTTAGAGAAGGTTTTAAGGATTGCAAAAGAGGAAGAGTGTAGATTTGTTGTTCTTGCCGGGGACATATTTGATGTAAGAATACCTAAGCCCGAAACATGGGCGGCAATCCTCAATTTTTTAAAAGAGCTTAAAAATGAGGGAAGGGAATGCATAGCAATTTATGGCAATCATGAGAGGAGGGGAGGAAATTTGATAAACCCTTTGCAGAGTTTGGCAAAGGCTGATTTAATAAAGCTATTGCATTGCAATCACTACATAGCAAAAGAATACAATCTTGCCTTTTTTGGAATGAGTTATGTTCCTGATAAATATGCGATTAATGTTTTAAGAGAATGGAGCCCTAAGCCATTGGAAGGATATTACAACATCCTTATCCTTCATCAAAACATTTTTCCGTTTATGTATTCAGAGCTTGAGGAGGTTAGTTTGAAGTTGGAAGACTTACCTAAGGGATTTGATTTGGTGGTAAACGGGCATGTACATTACAGAGTTGAAAAAAGATTCGATAATTTTACATTTATAATTCCAGGAAGTTTGATTCCAACCCAACTCAATAAAAAAGAAGCTGAAATAAAGAAGGGATGCTATATTTTGGATTTGGAAAAAAAAGATCTTTTGTTTAGGGAGGTTGAGGTAAGGAGATTTTTTTATGAAGAGGTGGAAAGTCTGGCCGAGCTTGAAGAAAAATTGAGCAGAATTTTGGAAATTTCCGAGAAAGATGGCGAAAAGCCCATCGTTAAAATAGTGGTTAAGGGCATTAGAAGCTTTGATTTAAATCTTATAGAGCAAAGGTACAGGGAAAAGGTTATTTTGCATTTCAAAAAGGAGTTCGAGAGGAGAATCGAAAAAACACATAAGGAAATTTGCCAAAAAAGGGTATCGATTGAAGAGAGGATAAAGGAAATCCTGAACAGAAATATATCGCTTAAAAAAATAGATATATTTGAATTTATAGATGCACTTTCCCAGGAAAATTTTGAATTGGTTGAAGGTTTGCTAAGGAAGGAATATGATAACAAAGATTAGGGTTAAGGATTTTAAGTCGCATAGGGAGAGTTGCTTAGAGTTTTCAAGAGGATGCAATTTGCTTTTGGGAATCTCGGGCTCCGGAAAGTCAAGCATATTGGATGCTATCTGCTTCGGCCTTTTTGGCACTACTCCTTCCTTAACTCAAAGGAAGATTAAGCTGGATGATTTAATCAGAAACAAACCTCAGGAACAGAGGAAGGCAGAAATAGAGCTCGAATTTGAGTACAAAGGGGCTAAATACTCGGTTAAAAGGGTTATAGAAAAAGGGAAGGGGACCACCTATTCCGAAATTAGAAAGGAGGGAAAGCTAATGGAGGCTCCGAGTACCCAAAAGGTTTCGGAAATAATAGAGGACCTATTAAAAATAGATTTTGACCTGTTTTCAAAAGCCATATATACGGAGCAGGATAGGGTGGATTTATTTCTGACCATACCGAAAGCTCAGAGAATGAAAAAAATAGATGAAATGCTAAAAATAGAGAAATTTGAGGAGGTGAGAAAAATCGCTTCCAGTTTTTCCAGGAGGTTTGAAGAAAAGTTGAAGCAGAGATTGCAGGATATTGCGAGGATGGACATTGAGGGTTTGAAAGATAAAGAAAATCTTTTGAAAGAGGAGATGGCAAACATTGAAAAATCTTTGAATGAAAATGAGATTAAAATTAGGGAATTGGGCAAAGAGCTTAAAATAAAGGAGGAGAGGTTTGCAGAATTAAAGAAACTTAAAACAGAAATTGATAAGCTGAAAATAGATTTGGAAAAGGTTATTTCAAAGATGGATTTGATGAAAAGAGAGATGGAGAAGATAGAGGAGGGCAATTTGGAAGAGGAAAGAGAGAAATTGAAAAAGGTAGAGGAAGAGCTGGAGAAAGAAATGAAGAGAAAGAAGGTGTGGCAGGAAGAAATTTTGAAACTTAAGTTAAAGAAAAAAGATTTGGAAGGAAAGGTGAGGGAGCTTGGGGAAATAGAGGAGATGCTGAAAAAAAGGGAAAGGATTGGGGAGTTGGAGCAAATAGAGAGGGAGGAGATGGAGGTGAGGGAGAGTTTGGTAAAAATAGAGCTAAAAAGAGAAGAATTGCACGGAATTGTAGAAAGTTTGGAAAGGCATGAAGAAGCTTCCTGCCCGGTATGCGGAAGGTATTTGGATACAGAAACTAAAAAGAAAATCCTGGAAGAAAAAATGGAAGAGCTGGAAAAAATTCCGGAAGTGGTAAAGGAATTAAAGGAAAAGCTAGAGAAGATTGCAAAGAGGAAGGAGGAGTTAAAAAGATTGAAGGAATCTATTGAGCTGGCCGAAAAAAGAAAATCTTCATTAGAGGGATGCAGGGAAGATTTGGAAAATATTTTGAAAACTTTGGAAGAGAAGGAGAAAGAGGTATTCAGGGATGAAGAGCTCGAGAAAATTGCAAAAAAGTTAAGAGAAAGGGTTAAAGAGTTGGAGAAGCTGAATCTTCTGAGGTCAAATTATAATGAATTGGGAAGGGAGAAAATGGAAATAGAAAAAAGGTTGGATGAAATTAAGATAGATGAAGCTGAATATGCAAAGCTTGAAGATGAAATAGGGAAGCTTAGGATAGAAGTTGCAAGGTTGGAGGAAAAAAGCAATGCATTAAAAAAAGAACTGGAAAGTAAAAAGAGCCTATTAAAAGAAATAGAGAGCCAAATTGCCCTTTACAACTCTTACCGGGAAGAGGCAAGCTTTTTCGATTTCTGCAGGGAAAAACTTAGAGAATTTGGAGAAAGCTTACTAAGATGTCAGGAGGAAATTAGAAAAGAGTTTATCGAAACCCTAAACAGTTTGATGAACGATATCTGGGAGGAAATCTATCCTTACCAGGATTATATAGGAATTAGGTTTGAGGTTAAGGAAAATGATTATTTGCTGCAGCTCTGCGATTTGAGAAATGTTTGGGTAAATGTAGAGGGTATAAGTTCCGGAGGTGAGAGAAGTTTGGCTTGTTTAACCTTAAGGATAGCCCTTTCTTTGGCATTAGCCCCAAATCTGAGAATTTTAATTTTGGATGAGCCTACCCACAATTTGGATGCCAATTCTATAGAAAAGTTTGCGGAAGTTTTGAAAACAAAAGTTAGCGATATTTTAGACCAAATTTTCATTGTAACCCATGATGAGAGATTTATGCAGGCTGTTAGCGGAAATGTTTACGAGCTTTTGAGGGAGGATGAAAAAAGAGGAGTTACCAAGGTGAGAAGGTTATAGTTATTCCCTAACAATCAGATGCTCTGAAAAGTAGGGCAGGAGTTCCCACTCTATTATGACATACCTTTTTCCCTTTATCGACTCTAATTTTACCTTCCTTCCGTACCTTAGAGCTATTCTCGCCAGATGATTTGCTATCGAAAATCTGTAATTCCATATCGACTTTTCCGTTTCGGAAACCATTTTTTTCAAATCTTCCCTGCTTTTTTTAAGGATGAGGAAATGGAGGAATAGAAGGATAGAGGCAAGGATGAGGGTTAGGTTTAAATCCCTGAAAATGAATGAAATTGTTATGGTAAGAAGGGTCATTAGGGCTATGCCGTATAATTGAATATTTACCTGAATCTTTCGGCTGAGCCTTGCCATTTCTTCAGAGCTTCTTAAAGAAACCTTGGTACTCTTCCTTTCAAATCCGGAAAAGAGCAATTCCTTTTCTATATCCTTCGGGAATATATAGATAGCTTTTATCCTTGCCTCTAAATTTTTATCCAAATTTTTGATCTCTTTTTTGTTTAGGATGAGTATCCTAGGGATTTCAACTATTTTACTTCCGTCAGAGAAGATTGCCGTGCCTCCTATCATTCTAATATAACGGGAATGTTCTTTTTCCCGCTATCTCCCAATAAATAACCTCTTCCCCTTCCTTTATTTTGTCCTTCAGCTCTTCCGTTATTTCCAAATCAAATGTTTCGTAGGTTTCCAAATCCATAAGCTGCGCCACATTCCCCTGGATGGATACTACCTGAGCTTTCTTTTTTAGAATAATGGGAACTTCCACCTCGCTATCGGCAGGTTTAACAACGCTCCTCTTCTTTCCGTCAAATAAGCCAATAGCCTCTATTCTGGTTTTTGCAGAGCCGTGCTTTCCGGATTTAGAAGTTGCTATGCTTACTACCTTGCAAGGCTCATTATCTATCATCACCAATCTACCCTCCTTTAAATGCTTAATCGCTACCATAATTTTTTTAGCAAATATTT
>CAZCGS010000049.1:0-5737 GCA_964498505.1 uncultured archaeon | reverse complement strand
AGGTTAACCGAAGAGAAGAAAAAACTAATAAGGGAGTTGCAGGAGCAGGGTATGAGTGATTATGAAATAGGTAGAAAACTCGGAATACCCCGCGATACAGTGCGTTATTATAGGCCGGAGGTTAAAAAAAGAAGAAGAGAATATATGAAAAGATATATGAGAGAATACCAGAGAAAACAAAAACAACGCGATGATTGGGAAGAATTTCTGGCTTTAATCAACGGCAAAAATACCGCTCCGGAAAATTCCAATATTTACCTTAATATTCTCAAATGCCTATATAAATACAAAGATTGCTACCCAGTAAGGCATAAAGATATTGCCGAAGAACTTGGAATAGATAGAAGTAAAAGGCTTGTCCATGAGCTTTTGAAACTTTGCGAATGCGGATTTGTAGGATACGAAAGCAGAAGATATTTCCTAACAAATAAAGGAAGGGAAATTTGCGAGGATGTGCTTGGCTTAAATTAACAAAAAATTTTTAAGTGTTATTATTTATGGCTTTTCCTTGGGAATCCCGGCGGGAGCAGGGCTCCCGTAGTCTAGTCCGGTCAAGGATGGTGGCCTCTCGAGCCACTGACCCGGGTTCAAAAGCATGCTTTATTTAATAGGTTTGGGCTTGTGGGATGAGAAGGATTTGTCCTTAAAAGCATTGCAGATTTTAAAAAAATGCGAGGAAATTTTTGTGGAAAGTTATACCTCTCTTTGGTATGGCAATTTAGAGTCCTTAGGAATAAAAGCAAAGAAAATAGGGAGAGGAGAGCTTGAGGAAGGGGTCGGAAAAATTTTGGATTTGGCAAGGGAAAAGGAAGTTGCAATTTTAGTACCTGGAGACCCTTTGGTTGCAACAACCCATTCTTCTATTTTGCCAGAGGCTGTAAAAAAAGGAGTCAAAGTTGAGATTGTGCATAATGCTTCAATAGTAAGTGCGGTAGCCGAGATAGGATTACACATCTACAAATTCGGAAAAATAGCTTCTATTTCCCGGCATTACAGCGAGTATCCTTACGATGTCTTAAAACAAAATAAGAGCATAGAGGCTCATACCCTTTTTCTTTTGGATTTAGAGCCAGAGCCCATGAATGCGAAGGATGGTTTAAAAAGGCTTTTGGAGATTGAGGAAAGGAGGAAGGAAGGTTTGGTAAAAAAGGATGGTTTATGTATAGTAGCCTCAAAGTTGGGAAGCAGGGACAGAAAAATCTATTTCGGCAAAATTGAGGACATGCTCAAAAAAAATCTGGAAGATGTGCCCGCAATCATAATTTTACCTTCAGCCTTGCACTTTTCCGAAGAAGAGGTATTAAAAGCTTATTCCTCCTCATAACCTATCGAAAATTTTTCCTCTATTTGTCTTATCTTTATTTTTCCGAAAGGAAGAACCAGCAAAAACATCTTTTTTGATCTGAAACTCTCTATCTTTGCACTAAGTACCTTGTATCCCGCAGAGAAATTTCCATAAAGGTTGCAAACCCTGCCTTCACAAACCAAACCAGAAAGATTCGACACAACAACATCAAACTCCTCCTTTTCCTCCCCACCAACCTTAAAATTTACCTTCTCCAAACTTCCGAATCCGATTAAATAGCCGCTGTCTATTTTGTACTGAGCAAAAATTTCATTTATTTCTTCAATTCCCTCTCCTTCCTCTAAAAACAAAAAAACCTTTCCCTCATCATAGGCGGAAATCATAATATTATCTTTTCTTTTTAAAACAAACAGCATATATTTCGGAGCTTTGCTTTCTGCTTGCCTTAGGCTTGAAAAGTTTTACGCTGGAAAAACTTGCCTTTAGCTCTTTCAGAAATCTTTGGTACTCCCTTCCCTGAAATAACTTGACAACAAACACTCCTTCTTTCTTCAAAAATCTTTTTGCTAGGCTTAGGGAGGCTCTTGCAAGCTCGGTAGCTCTGAAAACATCCAAATCCCAAATCCCGCTGATGTTTGGAGAGGCATCGCTTAAAACAACATCAAACTTTTTCCTTCCTTTACCTTCCAAAATATTCTCTATCTCCTCTATAACCTCCTTCTTTGTTATATCCCCTTTTATTGTAACCACATTTTCCTTCTCAAAAGGCCTTATTTCATTTAGGTCAATACCCAGAATAAATCCTTTGTTACCTACAAACTCTAACGAAACCTGCATCCATGAGCCTGGCGCGGCTCCCAAATCCAAAACCCAATCACCCTTCTTTAAAATCCCGAACTTTTTTTGCATCTCTTTTAATTTAAAGGCCGACCTAGCCCTATAACCTTCCAACTTTGCCCGCCGAAAATAAAAATCCTTTCTTCTCATATTTTAATATAAAACCTCAATAAAATTATGGACGAGAGGTTGAAGGAAATTATCTCGAAGATAAATGACCTTAATGCGGAGGTAAATACATTAAATGCCAAGGTGCAGGAAGTTAGGGAATTGCCGCAAAGGATGGTTGAAGTTGAGGACAGGGTCAAAAGGTTGGAGAAGAACATTATAAAAATTTCTAACCTTCTGAAGAAAATAATAGGATGAGCATCAAGCATGAACTCAGGAGGAGAATAAAAAGGTTGCAGGCAAGCTTAGAAAATGAAACAATTTTAATTACCGATCCATCCTCCCTATTTTATTTGAGCGGAAGATGGTTCTTCAGCGCTATCGGAATATTAAACAGGGAGGGGTTTGCAATCCTTTCAAGGACGAAGGAAATTGACGATTCTTTAGATATCGGAGTTTTAAAAGAATTCAGTTGGAATTGCCTTAGGTCTTCGGTTTTCGGCAGTAAAATTTTGTGCGATACCTTTGATTTACGGAAGATAACGCTGCTAAGAAAAAAGTTGAAAAAGAAGGTACATCCTTCCGATGTTATTCTGAAGGTGAGGGCTATCAAAACCCAATTCGAAATAGAAAGAATAAAGCATTCTGTAATCATAACCAAAAAGTCCCTTCAGCTTGCCAGAAAGTTGGTCTCGGAGAGAAAAAAGGAGAATGAAATAGCCGGAGAATTGGAGAGATTTTTGAGATTAAGAGGGGCTGAAAGATTTTTTGATGAAGGAGTTATGGTTTCAAGCGCGAAAAACTCGAGAAATATTCATTCTACTCCCAAAAGTAAAAAAGTTTCCGGTTTGGTTTTGGTGGATGTCGGAGCAAGGGTAAACGGATATTTTTCGGACCTAACAAGAACCTTCATCGCATCAAAGATACCGAAGTATCAGGAAAATTTGCTTGAAGAAATAAAAAGGATTAAAGAGGAGATCGCCGACTCCGTTTCCGAATATTCCAAATTTTCGGAGGTAGAAAATTTCGGAAAAAAGAAAATAGAAAAGCTGGGTTATAAAAAATACCATGCTTTTATGCACGGCATAGGAATAGATGTTCATGAATATTTGCCGGAAGAAATCAGGGATGGAATAACATTTACCATAGAGCCAGGAATCTACACCAAAAATTTCGGTATAAGGTTTGAGGATGTGTATGTAATTAAAAGAGGCAAAGCAGTAAGGTTGTAGTTTTTTTCACCTAAAAAATTTTGGAGATAGATGAAATTATGGCAAAAAAGGAAAAAAGAATAAGGGAGCCCATCGTCGGTTTGTTGGGGCATGTTGATCACGGAAAGACAACTTTGTTAGATTATATCAGGAAAACTTCTTTAGCATTAAAGGAGCCGGGAAGGATTACCCAGGATATAGGTGCAACAAATGTTTCGGTAAATGTTATTAAAGAAGTGTGCAGAAAGCTCTTTGATGCCTTAAGAGAAAAAATAGAGATTCCCGGCTTGCTCTTTATAGATACACCGGGGCATGAAGCATTTTCATCCTTAAGGGAAAAAGGCGGAAGTTTGAGCGATTTGGCGGTTTTGGTAATTGATGTAAATGAGGGAATGAAGAGGCAAACCATAGAAAGTTTGGAGATTTTGAGGAAATTCAAAACCCCTTTTGTAGTTGCAGCCACCAAGATAGATAAGCTTTACGGTTGGCTTTCAAGGGAAAAAGATTTTATAGAAAATTTTAAGTTACAGAACGATTTTGCTAAGGAGGAATTCGAATCCAGAATAAATACAATTATCGCCCAATTGCTGGAGCAGGGATTTGAGGCGGAATTATTTTATAAAGTTACCGACTTTACTAAGCAGGTTGCAATAGTTCCCTGCTCCGGCATAACCGGAGAGGGAATACCCAATTTATTCATCCTTCTGATAGGTTTAGCCCAAAAATATCTGAAGGGTAAGCTTTACCTTTCCGAAAATGCCAGGGGAATAATCCTGGAAGTTAAAAAGGATAAAATCTTTGGAACGAGTATAGATGTGATTTTGTATGATGGTGTGCTTAGAGTCGGGGATAATATTGTTATAGGTGCGAGGGAGCCGATTGTTACAAAGGTTAGGAGTATTCTGATGCCTGCAAGAGTGATGGACATTAGAGCGGAAAAAAAATTTAAGAATCTGCCTGAGGTGATGGCGGCTGCAGGTATAAAAATATTAGCAAAGGATTTAGAAAAGGCAATACCCGGAGCATTTTTGGGTACCTTTAGGACGGAGGAAGAAAAAAATAGGATAATAGAAGAGGTAAAAAAAGAGTTGGTCGGGTTGGAGATTGAAGAAAAAAGGGAAGGGATAATCCTTAGGGCAAACAACATAGGTGCTTTAGAAGCTCTGGTAACTTTATTTACCGACAGGGCAAAGATAAAAAGGGCAAAGTTAGGTCCTCCAACAAAAGAAGATATTATGGAGCTGGATTCCTTAAGCGATGAATTGCTGAAAGTTCTTATCCTTTTTGGGGTTGAAGCTGATGAAGAAATTTTAAGGTTGGCAGCGAGCAAGGGAATAAAGGTAATAAGCAGTAATATAATATACCATCTTACAGAGGAGTTTGATAAGTGGATTGAAAGAAAAAAGGCGGAAAAGGAAGCTAAAAAAAGACAATCCCTTCCGAAAATAGGAAAAATAAGAATATTGCCCGGTTGCATATTTAGAAATAGCAATCCGGCAATTGTAGGGGTAGAAGTTTTGGAAGGAGAAATTTGTCAGGAAATGGAACTTATGGATGGTAACGGAAAGGTCCTTACAAAAATCAGGCAAATCCAAAGCATGGGAAAAAATTTAAAAGAAGCTAAGAAAGGAGAGCAGGTGGCTATTTCCTTGCCTAATGTAATGGTCGGAAGGCAGATAAAGGAAAAGGATGTTCTCTATACCTTTATAACTAAGGAGCAGTACCGAACCCTTAAAAATGAGTTGGAGAAGGAGGAGGAAAAGGCTCTGCTTGAGGAAATAAGGAGCATATTGGGATATATTTAATATGGATGTTGCAATGGTAATACCTACTTACTGGGCGAGAGAGCATTCAATCTATTGGAAGGAAGGCGATGCAATTTATGATCATCCTGCACCTCTTGACGGCAAGGGCACTTTGCTCAGAATACTGAAAAGCATTAAGGTGTTGAATGAAAGAGACTTTCAATTAGTGGTGATTGCAGTCGCAACCGCACCGGAAATTGAGGAAAAGGTTGAGCGGAAGGTCGCAGGAATTGTCAAATCTGCGGAATTAGATGTTGAAACTATGCTTTTCAGCGCATCTCATTTGAAGAAAGTGCATGAATTGATGGCATCAGAGGATAAAAATGAGTGTATTGACCTTCTGAAATTGCGAGGATACTCGTGTGTGCGTAATATTTGCGTCTTTGTGCCTCACATTTTGGGTGCGGATGTCGCTATTCTGATTGATGATGATGAGGTATTTGAGGATGCGGATTTCATTGCGAAGGCGA
>CAZCGS010000048.1:0-5966 GCA_964498505.1 uncultured archaeon | reverse complement strand
TCAAGAATGTAAGAATAGTAAAGCCTTGCTATGGTTTGATAGGTGTTAAAGAAATTCCTCAAAGAAAGAAATTTATCCCTATTAATCTTCTTGGAAACCTTCACCGTAATGCTTTTAGCAACCTGCATATTTATATATTTTCCAAACAAATATTTAAATATACCACAGTTCCTCACCCATCGCAGATGGGTGGTCTCCTTGCGGTGGTTTCTATGAAGTGCGGTGCATTGATATTCTTTGTTATTTTGCTTTTTTCCGCTCCGGTTTTGCCTTTACCAGAAATTCCAACTGTAAATTTTTCTGTTTATTGCGATAAATACCATATTTTATCTTCAGAGTTGCCTTATACCGCTTCTTGCCGGATTTTAAATAGTGGGAATGTAGAGGATTTATATGAAGTTAGAGATTATTGCAATAACAATTCTTTTATAGCACGCGAAAACTTTTCCATCACTTTTTCATCCTTTTCTTCTTCTCAATGTCAAATAAAAATAAGTTCTCTTGCCCGACCCGATTTAACAAAGACAGTAACTTTCTATTTTGAGTCAGATAAAGTTAAGGAGGGTTCTTCTGGAAGCAGTCATTCAAGCTTTTCTGTTTTTGGGAATTATGCTAAGAAGGTAAATAATAATATGACAAATATTTCCAGTTTTAAAGCAGAGAACAATACTTCCATTTCTGGGTTAGAATCAATGAAAGGTAATTCATCCGCCTTAAGCAGAGCTCAAAACAACAGCGACATCTTTTTCAGGTTTAAAAGTCAAACCAAAGAAAAACTTCCATCGGGAAGATTGACAATCCCCGGGCTTTTCAAACTTCTTTTTGTTATCTTTGCGATTTCTGTTTTCCTTTTTCTTATTGCAAAAAAGAGGAAAATCTTTTTCCTGGCATTGATTTTTGTTGTCTTAATCTTTCCTTGCCATTCTTTTACCTGCGATGCCGGCAATTTGTCAGGAGTATGCATAGTGAATTCTACTCAAGATGTAAGCGGGGAAAATATAGTGGCTGAAAAGCTTATTGTTGAAGCCAATGCAAGGTTGTATACTAGGTCAGAGATAATTGCAAACATTTCTGCAAGAGAAATAATTTTAAATGGAACGATGGAAGGTAATTTCAACATTTCAGCTAACATTTTAAAAATCAATGGAAAAATAAGTGCTGATGGAAAAGGTAGCTCTGGTTGCAAATCCTCAATCTCGGAGCCTGAGAGGGTTAATGTTGGAGGTTGTTGGTTTTCGGAACTTTCTGATTGGCAGAAGCCTTTCTTTGCTGGTTCGAGC
This sequence comes from uncultured archaeon, assembly GCA_964498505.1. GTDB lineage: Archaea > Aenigmatarchaeota > Aenigmatarchaeia > QMZS01 > QMZS01 > CAZCGS01. The sequence goes on along the minus strand of CAZCGS010000048.1, from coordinate 4,686 downwards.
GGTCATACAAAAAGAGGGAATGGAGGAGGAATCCTTATTTTGAAAGCGGATGAAATTGTGGTAAATGGAGAGATAACTTCAAACGGGAGAGCAGAGATAGATGATTTTTGGCACAGATATGGCGGAGGATTCGGAGGTTATATTAAAATAGAGGCTATAAATCTGTCAGGAAACGGTTATATTTCTGCAAACGGTAATGGAGGAGCCTGGAGTCGTTATCCTTATGGCGTTAGATACGATTATTGCACTGCAGGAGGGGGAGGAGTCATCATAATCAATGTAACCAACAATTATTTTACTGGAAGTGTTGAGGCAAAAGGTGGTTATGCAAAAAGTGGAAATGCAGAATGCTCAGCAGGTGCAGGAATTATTTATTATCCTGCAGAAGGAAGGATAGTTATAGATAATGGGAAGCACATTGCGAATAGAAAAACCTATCTCAGAATAAATTACTTTGAAGATTTAGTTCTTTCAAACGCTACACTCTCAATAGAGTCTAATCTTACCATTTCGAAATTCAACTCAAATTCCAGAGATTTTGTTGTAAGGAAAAATTCAAGATTGTTTGTCAACAAATTCTTCAATTTCCCAACAGCAGAGAATTTAGTGGTAGAAGGAGAGCTAATAGCAAATTCCTCAAAAATAGTTGTTAAAAGCGGTAAATTTAATTTTAGCAAGGTGATTGTTAATGGAACTTTAACAACTTTTTCGGAAGTTCCTTTGGTAATCAGGGCAAAAGATGCAATTATAAACGGAATTATTTCGGCGGACGGAAAAGGACATTATGCTCGAGAAGATGGAACCAAAGGAATTTATCTTGCAGAGCCTTCTTTTGCCGACCCGGATGAATTTACCTATCTTGGGAATGTAATTAATAAACTAATCCCTCATTTTGGAGGAGTTCATACTTGCAGAGGAGAACCTTGCGGTGGAAGTTCTGCAAGAGGACCAGGAATTATAAAGATATACTCGAAAAATCTAACAGTAAACGGAACCATAACAAACGAAGGTATTATATCGCAAAGAGCTGGGACGAACGGTGGCTATATAGAGATTAATGCTAAGGTTTTGAAAGGAAACGGGATTATTAAGGCAAATGGAAAAGGGAGAGGTTGGAGCTGGCGCGATGGCTGGGGTGTTAGATACGATTATTGCTGGGTTGGAGGAGGTGGAGTTATTATTTTGAATGTAACAAGCAATCAGTTTGAAGGTAAAGTAGAGGCGAAAGGTGGCAAGGCAGAAAGCGGAAGTGCAAAATGTTTGGGTGGAGCAGGGATTGTTTATCTTAAGAAGGAAGGGAAAATAATATTGGATAATGGTATGAAAGGATTGGGAAAAAGATCTACTCATCTTTCCATTTCTGGAAATTTATCAGAAATAATCTTAGCCAACGGCTCAAAATTAAAACTTGAGAATTCAAGGTTATCTTCAGAATTTTTGGGCATAGGGAATTATTCACTCTACTTTGAGAATAGCAGGATTTCAATATTCAATTCCTCCATTGACTTTTCAGCTAAAAACTCTAATATTTCTCTTTTCTCTTCCTACTCAAATTATTCCTTAGAGAACTCAAGCTTGCAAGTTTATTGGAAATTGAAAATTAGAACAAATATTTTTCCTTTAAACCTGAAGATTTTTGATAAGGAAAATAAGCTTATTGCAAATTCAACACTTTTGGAAAATTATACTGTGGTATTCCCTAATGGCAAAGATTTTGTTTATCTTTTGGAATTTTCTGATGATGGGACAAGGAAGGATTATAAAACTCCTTACAAAGTATGGATAAATAAAGGGGAATATTTTTTGGATATTCATAAAGATTATACCTTATATCTTTTTTGCAATAACAGCGTTTTTGGAGGATTAGATAATAATTTTACATTCTGCTTGTGCTTAGGTAAAGATTTTTATAGAATATTTGAGGGGGATTTAAACAAGAGCATATTCTGCACTTTTGGAAAAGAATTCAAATTTGTTAATCTGACTCCAAATCTCTATTTTGTAATTGCAATAAGGAATAAGACTATCGCTTATTATTCAGATATTTTCTATTTAAAGCCGGAGCAACATTTAAAAGTTTATTTAAAACCATTTTCAAGGAACGAAGTTTTAGAGAAACTGAAGGATACAACCTTTTTGTTTTTTAATAACAATACCCAGTACCTAGCAGAAATAATAAATTCTTCTTATTCTGACATATTTTTCAGTTTGGATCCAAAGCAATTGTTTAGTTTAGCATTTACAGCTGGCAATTGCATAGCACAAGTTGGCATAGGTTTAATCCCTTCCTACGATAAATGTGTGCTTTCTTTGCTTGGAGAGAAAGGTATGGAAGAGCTTATTCATGCTTTAAAGTATAGATATTTGGCTCCCGAGAATTTTGAGCTTATGAATGTACGTTGGATAATTGAGAGAAAAGACCCTTTCAAAGAATTGGAAAAGCAGAAAGCTTATCAACTTTACAAGGAAAAAATAGAGCATGAGATAATTAACTTTTATAATGAAATAAATCTTTCAGAAAATGAGATAAAAAATTATCTTCTCCTCCTAAAAGAGCAGGAGAGCCAAGCAAGAGGAAAATCAGTTTTACCTTTCGGTTGGGTTCTAACCCCAAAGCAGAATTTGATAAATGTGCTTGAGGAGTTTGGGTATAGGGAAGGGTATTTTGGGTTGAGGGGTGTTAGGGAAACTGCAAAAGTAGTTTCTATGGTATTTTCTGTGGGTGAAACAATTTCTGGAGGTGTAGTAAAGACAGGAGTAATTGCTTCCCCTCAGCTTCTTTTAGTTGTCGGCGGTATTTATCTAGCTAGTAAGATAGGTTACTACATTTCCAAATCCATCGAGATTTCAGCTTTGACAGCTATGACTTCTACTTTCATTGAAGCAATTTCAGTATGGCCGGAGTCTTTAGCAAAAGATTATCAGTTTTTGCAGGATAACCTAAAGTTTTTAACACAGGATAGAGCTATTCTAAGCAATATCTCCAAAATTTCAGGAGAGATAAAAGGCATAAACTTAGAGCCTGACTTTGAAATCTTGGGAAGAAAGTTTATCTTTGCAAACGAACCAAAAGATTCCATATTCAAAGTTATAGCTTCTAAAAATGTTTCGATTTCTGTAAAAAGCTTTACACCTTTTAATTTATCGGCAAGAGTGATAGCAATTTCCGATTTCTTAACAATCTCTGATAAATTCAATTTAAGTTACAATCAAGAAAAAAGTTTAGAATTGCCATTCTCTTCTACATTTAAGTTGGAAACAATTTTAGAGCCTAAATTGCTAACATTAGCCTTTGTTTTAGGTCCAAAAATTGTTGACATAAAGGTTGAGGACTTTTATGTTACTCCGAAGGCCAACTTTGAAATTTTGGAAAAGAGATTCGGAATTGCTGGAAAAGTTATAAAGGTTGCAAAGACAACATTTGCGAGCTATTTATTCCCTATACTTTTGGATCCAGAGGAAGAAAAGAAAGAATTTAATCTAACTTACCTTCCAAATATAAGTTGGGTAACTTTTTCTTTATCTTCAGAAAATCCAAGCTATTTTTACACCTATAATTTTTCCGAAAATGCTAGCAAGGTTGTTTTTATTTTAGTAAATTCACCCTATTCAGATGCAGATTTACATGTTTATTGCAATGGAAAGCATGTAGGTTACAATTATCAGAATTCTACCATAGATTTAGAAGTAGAAAATTCGTTTTATAATGGGAGAGAAAATGCTATTGAAAGAATAGAAGTACTTCCTAAGAGCAAGTCTCAATGCGTGGTTGGAATAATTTTGAAAAAGTTAGCTATAAATAAAACCAACTTTACTTTGATTATTCAGGAAATCCCAAAAAGGCCGGCAATTTTGGCTTTCTATCCTTTCATTGTTGAAACTTTCTTAAGACCTGGAGAAAGCAAAAACTTTAGCTTGCAATTCTCTGAAATAGGATGTCAGGAAGATTTAGGAAATATAAGTTTGGAGATTGAGAATAACAGTTCATTGATGGTAAATCTTTCTTCTTCCAATTTCAATTTGTCAAAATGTCAGACAAAGATAATAGAGCTAAAAATCACATTGCCAGAGAATATTTCTTTAAAATTTGATAGCCTAAATATCTTCCAATCCAAAGTAATGATAAATTCTTCATTAGGAAGAGAAAATTTAACAATAAGAGTTTTTGTTTTTCCGAAACTTTTAAGAAAAGGTTGGAACTTAGTTTCTTTGCCATTTGACTTAGGAATAAACAAAGTTGGAGATTTGTTGGATATATTGCCAAACTGTACGAGTGAAGTTTTGGTAGAATGGAAGGGAAATAATAGCTATGGAGTTCTATTTGGAAATGAGACTTTAGATTACACTGGGAGCTATTGGATATATTCTTGCAAAAATCAGACCTGGTATTTGGAAGGGTTTGAGAGAAATCAAACTCAGATTTTATTAAGGAGAGGTTGGAATTTTGTATCGTTACCTTTGCCTCTATCTTATAACCTAGAAAACTTCTCTCTGAATTGTTCAGGAATTGATTATAATCTTTCCCAAGCGGTAGAAAATGGAATAATTTCTAAACCTTTGGTCTTTGAGAAAAGCTGGAATTTCTCCAACGTTTTCAAACCATCTCAAGGATTTATATTATATTCAAACCAAACTTGCATTTTAAGTTATAAAAGGTAAGGAGATTATGGAAGTTGAGTTTGATGA
>CAZCGS010000047.1:0-6180 GCA_964498505.1 uncultured archaeon | reverse complement strand
AATGTGGCTTTGGAAGCTACGATGCCTTAGCCCCAGAATTTGAAACCTATGAAACTATAAAAAAGCTTGCCAAGAGTAAAAAGGAGAAGAGATTATCACGGGCAGAATAATTATTTATTTTTTAATTCAATTCTATTATGGAGGTAGAAAAGGAAGCGAGAGAGTTATTGGTAGAGGCCCAAACCCGATCCCAGCAGTTGCAATTGCTTACAGCCCAGAAAACTTCTATAGATTTGCAAATTTCAGAAATAGAAGAAGCGATTAAATCGTTAGAAGGAAAGAAGGAAGCGTTTAAGGAATTAGGAGGCATATTGATAAAAGAGGATGCAAAATCCTTGATAGAAGAATTAAAGGAAAAGAAAGAGCTTTTGGAAATACAGAAAAAGAACTTCGAAAAGGAGGAGCAGGGAGTAAAAGATAGGCTGAAGGAAATAGAGGAAAGGCTTAGGGAATTCCTTCCTTCTCAGCAGGGAGGGGCAGGATGATAAAGTTTCCTAAAAGGGGAAAGAAGGTTTTAATCCTTACCCATCACAACGCGGATATAGATGCTATTTGTGCAAGCCTAGCGTTGTATTTCGGGTTTGGGCAAAAGGGAATAAAAGCAGAGATAGGTATTCCGAAGTCCGTGTCAAGACAAGCTAAAAATATCCTTAATAAATTTAATGCGGAAGTTATTATTAACCCAAACCCAACAAAATACGATAGTATATTTTTGCTTGATGCAAGCATTCCAGAGCAAATTCATCCGGTAAAGCTTGACAGCTCTATGGATATTTCCATAATAGATCACCATGAAAATAAAAAGATTAAAGGTAGGCAGGAATTTGTTAGTCCGAGAAGGAAGGCAACATGCGAGTTAATGATAAAAGTTTTGAGGGATAATAAAGTGTTGATAACACGGGATATTGCAAATTTACTTTTGGCCGGCATAATCTCGGATACAAACCATTTTAAATTGGCGGACATTACAACCTTTAAATTGGTAATTCAGCTGATAAAATATGGGGCAAACTTAAGCTATGCCTTTTCCCTTACTTATAATCCTCCAGACTTTAATGAAAGGATTGCTAAGCTAAAGGGGGCAAAGGTATCCAAATTATATTTAATAGGAAACACACTGGTTTCCTTTTCTTATGTGGATTCGCACGAGGCTGCAGTAGCCAGAGGTTTACTAAGTTTGGGAGCGGACATAGCAAATGTAATATGTAAGAAGGAGGATGAGCTAAGAATTTCTGCAAGAGCGAATCCAAAATTAGTTCAGGAATTAAACCTTAATTTGGCAAAAGATATTTTTGAGCACATAGGGGAGGTTATTGAAGGTTCCGGAGGCGGGCACGATGCTGCAGGTTCCGCAAACTCAAATAAGCCCGAGCTTGCGGAAAAGGCAGAAAAAGAGATTTTGAAAAGGTTGGAGGAAAAACTCGGGAAAAAGGCAAAAAGGGTTTTTTAGCTTCTTTTATCGCAAGTAATACCCTACTGCTTCTTCTATTTTAGAAAAACCTTCTTTTTCCAAAATATTTGTAAGGCCTTTATTTATTTTCTTTACTACTCCAGGCCCCTTATAAACCAGGCCTGTGAATAATTCAACCAAAGAACTACCGGCAGTTATCTTTTCATATGCATCCTCTGCGCTGAAAATACCGCCCACACCTATGATAATCTCATCGTCACTTTGCGAATATACGTACCTTATAAGTTCAGTTGCTCTATCCTTAATGGGTTTTCCGCTCAACCCACCATAACCTATTTTCTTTACTCTCTCTTCATCAGTTTTCAGATTGCATCTTTGAGTCGTTGTATTGCATATAACGTATCCGTCTATTTTATGTTCTTTGGATACCTCAAGTATATCGTCAAGCGCTTTGTAGGAAAGGTCGGGAGAGATTTTAATAAGTAAAGGCTTGTTAAAATTCTCTCTCAATTCTGATAAGCTTTCAAGCAGCTCGTCAAGCGCCTCTTTATCTTCAAATGTTTTCCCATCCTTAGTGTTAGGACAGCTTATGTTGAGTACGGTGAAATCTCCAAGCGGATACAACCTTTCAAAAGAGTATAGGAAATCCTCTACTCCGGGTTTACCCATTATCTCGGGAGTTTTTGCAAGGTTAATACCAACAGGCATTTCAAAGCGCTTTCCAGAAAGTTTTTCAGCAACAGCCTCGGCGCCGTAATTGTTTAATCCCATTCTGTTTATCAGCGCTTCATCTTCTGTCAATCTGAAAATTCTCGGTTTTGGATTTCCCTTGGAGGGTTTTGCCGTAACAGAACCTATCTCGGCGAATCCGAATCCTAAGTATGGAAATAACTCGATCAATTCCCCGTTTTTATCGAATCCAGCCGCAAGTCCTACGGGATTTCTAAATTCTCTCCCAAATAGGTTTATGTGCAGCATTTCGTCTTCGAAGTCGTACAAAGCCTTCAACGCATTTTTTACTAACTTCTTATTTCCAATCTTACTGCCAACTTTCAGCACCAAATCATGAAGCACTTCTGGGTCTGCCTTGAAGAGAAGATGTTTCGCCAACCCATACATAATCAAATCAATCAAATATAAATATTTTTTCAAACTTATCTTATGGAGTCCGATTTAGAAAATATTGAAGGAGTTGGTCCGAAAACTGCTGAAAAACTTAAGGAAGCCGGGTATAGCGACTTAATGGCAATTGCTGCAGCTTCCCCTGGAGAAATAGCTGATGCTATTGATGTTGGCGAAGGGGTAGCTCAAAAAATAATAGAGGCTGCAAGAAGGGCTTTGAAAATGGGTTTTGAAACAGCTTTCGACATTAATGAGAGGAGGAGCAAAGTTCAAAAATTAACAACAGGAAGCAAAAATCTGGATAACCTGTTGGGAGGGGGTTTGGAAACCCAAGCGATTACCGAGGCTCACGGAGCATACGGCTCCTCAAAAACCCAACTCGCCTTTCAACTCTCTGTGAATGTTCAATTACCGAAAGAGCAGGGAGGTTTGGAGGGAGCATGCATTTTCATAGATACCGAAAATACTTTTAGACCGGAAAGGATAAGGCAAATGGCTCAAGCTTTAGGTTTGGATGAAGAGGAAACTCTAAAAAATATATATGTGGCCAGAGCGTATACCAGCGATCACCAAATTTTACTGGTAGAAAAATCGAAGGAAATCATAAGGGAAAAAAATGTTAAGCTGTTGATAATAGATTCATTAACCTCTTTATTTAGATCTGAATATGCTGGAAGAGGGGAGCTCGCGGCAAGGCAGCAGAAGTTGAATAGACATTTGCACGATTTACAAAAACTTTCAGAAGTTTACAATCTTGTGGTTTATGTAACAAATCAGGTTATGGCAAGACCTGATGTCTTATTCGGAGACCCTACTTCAGCCATAGGAGGACATGTTTTGGGACATGCGGCAACCTTCAGATTGTATTTGAAAAAATCCAAGGATAATAAAAGGGTTGCAAGGCTAATAGATAGTCCTTATTTGCCTGAAGGAGAAACAGTTTTCAGGGTGACGGAGCAGGGGATAAGGGATTAATCTGCAAACACAACTATTTCAGCCAAATTCTTCCTGGCAGGCATTGGAGGAATTTCAGCAGGATAGCCAAAGGCGAGGATTGCTTGAGGTTCTAAATGTTCCGGCAAATTTAAATATTCTTCGAGCTTTTCCTCATCAAACGCTCCCACCCAACAGGAACCTATCCCCAAACTCCAGGCATAAAGCAACATGTTTTGAATTGAAGCTGCAACATCATGCTTGGAATAAAGTCTGATTCCTCTTTCACCATATTTAGATATTTCCCTCAAATCAGAGCAGGCAATTACTAAAAAACTTGCATTTTCCAACCATTTTTGGTTTAAAGCTATCCATGCTATTTCTTTTATCTTCTCCCTTCCCCTGACAACAATAAATTTCCAATCCTGTAAGTTACCTGCCGAGGGAGCGTATCTTGCCGCATCCAAAATTTTGAGGATAATTTCCTTCGGTATTGCTTTCTGGGAAAATTTTCTTACCGACCTCCGGCCTTTTATTGCTTCCAGCACATCCATAAATTTTTTATTTATATATTTCGGTTTAAAATAAAAATATGGTATATCAGTGTCCTTTTGTCAGCGGAACGCTCTGCCAAATGCTTTACGAGCAAGTTTTACCTTTCCTCTTCAGTTTTGCAGTGATTTATGCTTTAGTGCTCAAAACAGGAATTTTTGGTGATGAAAGTAAGAAATATGTAAGAGGCGCTGCAGCAATAGTTTCCTTAGTGCTTTCCTTCTTCATCATAACCACAACGCCCTACTCTTTGGGTTTGGGAACTACATTTGCCCAGCTGTTTGCAAATGTTTCAGGAACCACAGTAACATTTCTGGTTGTAATCTTAGGAGTTTTGGTAATTCTGGGATTGTTCGGAATCGGCTCTGAAGAACTTAAAAATGTCGATAACTGGAAAAAATTTGTAATTCCAGGAATAATAATTGTATTTGTCCTCTGGCTTCTAGGAGGAGGAGCGGCAGGGTATTGGATGTACAGCATTTACGATATAATCTGGACAGTAATTATCTTGGGAATAGTTTTGTTTGCGGTTTGGTTGGTAGTTGGAGGTGAGGGAAAAGAAGGAGCTCCTCAACAGCAACAGCAGCAGAAACAACCCGGAGAGGGATGAAGATTTAATTTTTGTTTTTTTATTTTAAATTATGGAATATTTCTTTTGCCATTCGGTCTTCCTTAAAGAAATTAACACCGCAAAAATAAAACTTGAGGATGTAGAGAGAATTAAGGAATTTTTGGCGCAGGTGCTTGGAATTGAGATAGAAGATGTAAATACCCTGTATTACAAAAAAGAGGGCTCCTATTTTGAAACCAAATTAAAAGCGGAAAAAGAAAAAGAAGGGTTTAATTACATGATAGGGGTTACTATAATAAGCAACGATAGCGGGAAGGTGGTAATCGAAGGAAAATTGGTTAAAAAAATAGGGGTTGGACTTTCCCAATACCCATCTTTTATAAAAAGCATGTTCGACGAAATATTTTCCGCAAGTTTTTATAAGGATTTGATGAGCATTAGAAAGGAAGAACTTGAAGAAATTTGTAAAAAACTTTGCGATGAAATAGAAACCTACATAGGTCTGGAAGATTATGGAGGGTCAATTTAAATATGTTATCTGGATTATCCTTATAGCAATTGCAATTATTATACTGCTTATTATAATGCAAAGAATTTACAATGTTGTTGACCTCTTTCACTCGATAGGTTAATTTAAATTTTTGGTTTATAATTTTTATGGTTAGGATTAGGAAAATAGCGGAATTCCTCAAACAATGTGTAAGGGTATTGAAGGTCTCTTCAAAGCCGAAGAAAAGGGAATTCCTGCTAACAGCAAAAATCTGCGCTTTGGGCATTGTAATCTTAGGAATAATAGGGTTTATTGTGTATGCCATTTTTGAGATGCTTGCATAACTTCGATTAATCATCTTCCACAACCTTCCAATAGCCGCCTTTCTTTCCGCCAATCCGTTTCAAAATTCCTTTTTTCTTCAGGTTCTGCAAATGGTATTTGACTCCGTCAGGAGTTATATTTAAGGCTCTTGCTAATTCTTCTCTTGTTATGCTCGGATTTTCTTTTATCAGCTCGATAATTTTTTGGGTAGTTTTTTGGGTAGTCTCCTTTACAGCCAATTTTAAATATTCTCTACTCTGCCTAAAAGTAACATAAAAATAATTTTCATTGAATTCTATTTTTGGAAAAGGAGCGTTCTCCTTCTTGCATATCTCTCTGATTCTTTCAAATCCTGTTCCCAATTTTTCTCCAAAATGTATCCTTGCGAACAAATCAGCAATAATATGATTTCTCCTGAAAACTGTTTTGCCGAGAATAAAATTCTTCGGCTTTTGCCAATAATTTTCAATCAAAATTTTGTCTGGAAAAAATCTTAAAATATTGTTATGTCCGTGCTCAAAATAATCTCTATGCATAACAGAATTGATGACAGCTTCCCTTATAGCTTCTAAAGGGTACTCGTAAACATTCTCTCTTTGAGGCTTTCCTGTAAATCTGTAAGCAACTTTTGTGTATAATCTTACAAAGTCCATTACCTGCTCAACAATTTCAAATAAAGAGCCGGTAATCTCTTTTCTATCATGGAATGAATCTCTGTGGCTCTTTTGCAAAGAACAGCACGCCAGCATTGTTAAAGTAGATCTTCCCTTCCTGCTT
>CAZCGS010000046.1:0-6310 GCA_964498505.1 uncultured archaeon | reverse complement strand
AAAATGGGAAACCCGGAGGTCGGTGGTTCAAATCCACCCCCCGCTAGTAAAATTTTGCAATTTCAAAGGTTGTTATCCACTCTAAACTATATTTCTGAGAACCGAAATCTTTAAATATAGAACTGTTACTATTATATCATGGTAACAATAAATCAGGCGGAGAGACAAAGATTGGAAAAAATATGTGAAAGTTTAGAGTGTAATTTTGAAGAAATCTTTAAAAAATGGCAAAAAGTTTGTAAGAAGTATGGAAAAAATCCAAGCGCTGCTTTAAGCATAATCCAAACAATAGTTGAAGAAGTCTTTTATGATGAAGATATTCCAAACTGGTACACCTCTTTACCTGTGTATGAAGGAAAAAACAAAGGTAAAAGAGAATTCTTAAAATATATTAAAGAAGGTCCAGAAATACTGGAAGATGAAAAAGTAGAAAAAATTTTAAAAAGAATACCGAATAGATTCTGGCAACTGTGGATGAATCCATGTGAGTTATTCCCATTTTTAGAAAAAATTAAAAACGAGGAAATGGATGTAGAAGACCTAATAGCTTATCCTCCTTTCCCTCCACCGGATTGTTCTCTTTCTTCTCTTACCCATTATGGGAGATGGATAGTGAGTGAAATTAAAGCATATCGTACTTATGTAAATTTAAATGAGAATGAGACAGAAGATGAAAAAATTAAAGAAATAATGAAATATCCTGGACTAAGAAAAAAGTTAAAGAGTTTCCTTGAAAAATTAGAAAAATGGAAAAAAGAAGGAGAAGAACTCGAAAAAATTTTTAGAGAGAAATTCGTATTAACAGGGTTTTGGGTAAAATATGATGATAGCATAAATATTGACGAAGCTAGCAAATATATGGTTAACAGTGATGCTACGAAATTAAAGCTTTTAATAAATCATGGTCTTAAAACTCCTTCTTGGTTTATATGGGATAAAATATTAGTAGATGACCTTTATGATATCTCAAAAAGAGCAGATGAAAATCCAGGTACTGCTTATGTTTTAAACCATTGGGATGAGCTTTCTACAATAGAAAAAGAATATATCGCAAAGAATGACGAAGCTATAAGAGAACTAATAGGACTAAAACAAATAGAAGATGTCATAGAAAGAACACCTAAAGGAGTTTATTTTTGGCCTGCTCCTATGCATGGTGGGCATGCAGGTAGAGACGCTGAAGAAACGGACCCAAGAAGTTATGCTATGGTCGACAGGGTATTTCACAAACACAATGATAAATATGTGAATGTGGTTGAGTATTTTATTAATACTGATGTTGACTTTCCTGATGTTATAACCAATAAGAAAAATACTAAAATAAGAATCTATGAGTTCAAAGAAGAACCTTCTCGGAAAGCACCTGGTAAAGGGGTTGCTGTAGAAATAGAAATAAATGGAAAAAAGAAATTTTTAACAGAAAATGAAGTTAAAGATTTTGAGAGAAATCTAGAAAAATATACCTTGCCTACCCTATTTTTAAAAGGCTACTTTGAAAGATTCACATAGCATAAGAATGCTTAATATGAAAAGAAATGTAGTTAAACTATACCACTATCCGAAAAGTTCCGGCTCAACCTCTTTAGCAATCCTCTCCAACCTTTCAATATATTTCTTCCTGAATCCTATGAAAATTCCGCCTTCTTTAAAACCTAGGAATGCTCTTGTTTTCTCCTTCGGTTTTAAAACAAGGTTTAGTAAATTGCATCTAATGATTATTTTATCTATTCCGAAATTTCCGAATTCTATTTCTATTCCTCCTTCCAACCCCTTTAGACTGCAGAACATTCCTTTACTTCCACTTTTAAAATCCAACGCTTTGCCTTCAACATCTAAATGGGTAACCCTTGCTAAAGCATAACCTTTTACATGGATGAAAACAGAAGCCTCAATTTCCTCTTGATCAAGAAAAACCTTTGCAGGTAGTAAAATTTTTCCTTTTGCGAATCCCGTCATTTTGCACAATCAACCGGTTTAGCTATAGACAAATTGCAAATTTCCCAGAAAAGCGTTTCCTCAGTTTCATTCCCCTTTATTTTATAAATCCCTTTTAGACTTTCTATGGTTTGATTTTTTGTATCTATCTCTATCAGGAGCATTCCCCGAAACTTTCCAAGCAGATTTTCAAAAAAGCTTTTTTTGGCATTGTTTTTGTTTAAAGTGACAATCACCCACCCGTTATTAATCAAACTTTGTTTTATCTCTGGCTGAAGGTTTTCCTTTAGGATAAACCCGTTATTTACAATTTTCTTCCAGACCTCTCTATATCTTTGCTCCGGTGTTTTTTCAGCATAGAAAAATGCATAGGAAAAGGTTGAAAATACAAGAATTAGAATAAAGAGCAGGGTTATGGTGCTCGGGCTTATTTTTCTGCTTTTTCCCATAATAATTATCCTTTTCTTTTTTATTTCTTCCGAAGCAAAAAATTAAATCATGGGAAAGAAAATTCCGTTCATTTCAATAAATGGGTGTAAGACGAAATTTTCCGAAAATATACTTCTCCGTTCAATTCTCAAAACAGGGGTAGACTTTCAGGATGCTGTTAGAATAATAAATAGCGTAGAGAATCAGATATCTGGAAGGAAAAGCATAGATGCTGAGGAATTGTTTGAGATAACCAGAAAGGCTTTGTTAGAAACAAAAGGTCAAAAATTTGCGAGAAGATATTCGGCATGGCATAGGTATAACCTTCTCAGGAGGAAAGGTAAGGCTCCTTCCCTCCAAATTTTGGTAGGAGGCTCGCCAGCTGTCGGAAAATCAGTTTCTATAACCGATATCGGCTTTAGGCTTGCTATTTCAAGAACAATGACAACAGATGCCATAAGAAGGGTGCTTAAGGTGGTGATAATGGATAATCCTGTTTTGCATTTACCTTCTTATCAGGTTTGGAAAAAGCTCCCAACCAAAGACAAAATTAAAAATAGGGAGGTCGAAGGTTTTATTAAACAGGTAGAATTTTTAAGACCTTTTGTTGAGGAGATTATTATAAAATCTATTAAGGACGGAAAGGATATTGCAATTGAAGGAGTGCATGTAGTACCCTGGATTTTACCCGAAGAGCTGGAAAAAAAGAAGAACGTAATATTTGCTTTGCTTAGAGCACCAGAAAGGAAGGTTTATAGGGAGATGTTTTTTTCAAAAAGGTTGAGAGAGGGAGTAGCGAACAAAAAGGCAATAGAGGAGGATTTTAAGGTTTGTTTGAAAATAGACAGATTTTTGGTTAAAGAAGCAAAAAAGAGAAAGCTGCCGATAATAAAAGTTGGCTCTGTCGGGCAGGTGGTTAGGGACCTGCTCGAAATCATAAATTCCAGGATTCAGGAAATTGTAAATTCTTTTTAAGTTTTGGTAGGTTATAATTATGGAAATTTTTGTTGTCCCGCATTCCCATTACGATGCTGTTTGGATTTTTGATGAGGAGGAATATTTCAACCTTAATAAATTGATTATTAAAAAGGCTTTGGAATTGGCAGAGAAAAACAGGGAATTTACCTTTCTTTTGGAGCAAACCCATCTGCTCGAAAAAATAAAGAAAGAAGAACCCAAGCTTTATGAAAAAATAAAAAAATTTGTTAGGGAAGGAAGAATGGAAATTGCCGGGGGCGAGTATTTGATGCCTGATCTTTATCTTCCGCAGGAAGAAACATTGATCAGAAGCATTTTGATCGGAAGAAAATTTTTGGAAAAGGAGTTCGGAATTAAGCCAAAGGTAGTGTGGCAGGCGGATAGCTTTGGTTTGCCCGCTCAGTTTCCCCAAATCTGTAAAAAGTTCGGTTATAAGTATATCGCTTTTAGGAGAGGGTGCGATAGAAAAAAGCCTTCAGAGTTTAGATGGAAAGCCTTGGGAGGAGATGAGGTTATAACCCATTTTATGCCCTTCGGCTATCGTGCGGGTTTGATTCCGGAAAAATGGGAGGAAAATATAAGGGTTATGAAAAGGCTTTCAGCCTGCAATAAAATTCTTTTTCCATGCGGAAGCGGCACAACCTTACCTAACGAGAAACTTCCGGAGTTGGTTAAAAGATGGAATTTAGGGCATAGAGAAAAAATGGAATTTTCCCTTCCTTCCAGATTTTTTAAAAGTATAGAGAAATGCAGGTTGGAGGGGAGGAAAGGAGAGATGTTTTCCGCTAGATACAAAGAACTTGAGGTTTTTCCGGCCACAGCTTCAAGCAGGATATGGATAAAGATGGCTTTGAGAAGAATTGAGAGGAAAATTTTGGGTTTGGAAAAACTCATCTCTTTGCTCATCATTTCCGGAAAAGCTAAAAGGAAATATAAAAGTTTGCTTGATAGGTTGTGGAAAGAGGTTATATTTCTTTCATTACATGATGTAATAACCGGAACCTGTCCGGATGAAATCTTTGAAAAGGTTAGGAAAAGGTCGGAATCAGTCGAGATAGCTACCGAGAAAGTTATTAAGGAAATTATTGAAAATTTTGGTAAAAGAGAGGAAGGGTACTTTGCAATTTTCAATCCCCTCTCTTTTCCTGTAAGGGAATGGGTAGAGGTTGAGCTTAAATTTTCAAAGAAAAAGCTCAGGTCTATCGGAAAGGTTATCTCTAAAAATGAAGAGCAGGAGGTTGAATTGTTGGAAGAGGAGAGGGGAAAAGATGGGTATCTGAAAAGGGCTAAGATCGGATTTATCGCTGAGCTACCTCCTTTAACTTTTAAGGAATATAGGATTTCTGGGGAAGGGAAGGAAATCCGAAGAAAAATTACAAATAGAAAATTCGGGATAGAAATTTTGGACGGTTGCAGAATAAAAATTTACAAAGATGGTAAGGTTATTTGCGAAGGAAATGAAATGGTTATTGAGGAGGAGGAAGGGAGCCTTTACAGACATTCTCCTTCTTTGCCCAAAATTCTCAAATCCGAAACCGGAAAAGGATTAAGATATGGGGAGCTTTTATGCAGGGATTTTAAAATCAGGGAAACAGAGTTCAGGATAATTGGTAGCGCGATTTTGGAATACTATGCATTAGGATGGCCATACCGGGGGAAGATAAAGGAAAGGCAGGTGCTGAAAAATAAGTTGCTTGAGATGGAAAAAAAAGTAATCCTATACAAAAATCTGCCAAGGATAGACTTTCGGGTAAGAATAAAAAACAGACATCCTGGAATAAGGCTGAGGGTAAAATTCTGTTTTAGGGATGGGAAAAAATTTCTGAGCGATACTCAATTTGGGTGGTTGGAAAGGAAAAAAGGGATCTATCCCTGCTTGAGATGGGCAGGAATAGAAGGAAAATTTTATGCTTTAGCCCTAATAAATTTCGGGACTCCGGAATACGAATATGATGGAAGAAATATCTACCTTACCTTGCTTCGCTCGGTTTCAAAGCTTTCCGATGGAGGAGAAGGGCCCTTGATACCAACTCCGGATGCTTTAGAGCTAAGGGATTATGAGTATCTTTATTCCCTTTATTTAACCGAAGAGTTCAACCCAGCTATTATCCAACAGGCATTCATTTTTAACCACAAACCCTTTGTTTTTCCCGGATATAGAAATGTTCCGAGATTACCTTCCTTTGAAATTTCTCCTGGCAACCTTATTCTTTCCGCCCTTAAGCTTAGCGAGGATGGAAAATTTATCATTGCAAGGATTTGCGAGTATTTCGGCAAAAAATGCATTGCAAGAGTTAGATTTCCGGAGAAAATAAAATTTTCTGGGTTTGTTGACCTGAATGAGGAAAAATTGGAGGTGAAAAGAAGGGTAAAGGTAAAGGCGGGAGAGCTTGAATTTCCGGTAAATCCTTTTGAAATCCTTACCCTCAGGTTTAAGCCATAACTTAATTTCATACCCTTCCGTATTTATCCTTTAACCTTACTATATCCTCTTCCTTGCATTTGCCAAACCCAAGCTCTAAGATGAAGGAATTTTCCAAGCCTTTGCATGTATGAATCTGAAGTTTTGGAATAAACAGGGTTTCCCCCTTGCGCAGCTCTTTTTCCTTTCCCTTTTCCGGATAATCCTTTAGGCTTTCCCAAATCTTAACCTTTATTCTTCCCTTAATTACAAACCAAAATTCGTCCCTTAAGTGATGGTACTGATGGGAAAGCTCCGAACCTTTTTTAACAAAGAGAATTTTAACCCATCCGAGCCTTTTTCCTTTTATTTCTTCAGAGAAGTCAACAAAATAACCCCAGGGTCTGATTTCTTTTTTCATAATATTTTTGAAACTTATTTTTCCGTATTTATTATTTATTTTTGTTTTTTATAAATTATGACCCTCAAAAGATTCACCCTGGCAATCTTTTTAACCTTCACCCTAACCATAGCCTACCAAGTCTTTGCAGCCTATCTAACCTCTCC
>CAZCGS010000045.1:0-6382 GCA_964498505.1 uncultured archaeon | reverse complement strand
CTGTAACATCTACCAGGTCTTGCCTTTGCCATAATTTTGGTTGGTAAAAAATTTTATTTAAATCTTTTCATCCCATATTTCTCCAAATAATCCTCAATCATCCTTAATTCCGATTCAGAAATTTTTCCTTCCTCTGCTAAATAGGTTTTAATTTCAAATATGTCAACAATTGGTTTGACGGGAATCCCTGTTCTCTGCTCAAATTGCTTTACTCCAACTTCCTTTCTATCAACCGCAATGACCAAACCAACAAATTTAAGATTGTCTGCAATACTTTTTAACAAATCAATGGCTTCATATTTTGTATGGCCTGTTGTAAGCACATCATCCACCATCAGAATTCTATCGCCATCCTCAATCTTACCAACAATCCGGCTTTTTTGTTCGGTTGCCTCTCCGTAACTCTTCGGTTCTTTTCTATTGAATGAGAAACCTTTATTTATGTTAAAGTGTTTCTCTAAACCAATTGCCGTAGCTACTGCCAAAGGAATTCCCTTGTATGCCGGACCAAAAATAACATCATATTCACCTTCCCGAAAATTATCAACTATTGTACTTGCATAAAAATATCCTAACTTTGCTATGCTTTCACCGTCATCGAATACCCCGGTATTTATAAAATACGGAGAGATTCTTCCGCTTTTCAATTTAAATTCCCCAATTTTCAAGGCTCCCTTTCTCAATAAAAACTCGATAAACTCCTTTTTGTATTCTTTCATAATCACCACCGCAAGGAGACCACCCATCACAGATGGGTGGAGGAAATGAGGTAACCTTTAAATGCTGCGTAAACCAGCCCTTGCCAGACAGCCAGCAGGATGAAGGCATAAAGCCACTCATCTTCGATGAGTGGTAGTTTACTCTAAATCTTGAACCTTCCCCTCCTCCAGAACTTTCTGCTAACCCTTATCCTTCTGGTTCTTGCCCTCTTCAAACCAAATTTTTTAATATCGCACCATCTCGGAGCGGGTTTTCTCCTTAAGGCAATAAGCTTTAACTTTTCCCAGGAGCTCTTTATACTCCCCATAAAAAAATATTAAAATTTTTATTATGATAAACGAGGAAGAGATAAAAAAGGTCTCCGAATTGGCAAGGATTAAGCTGAGTGAAGAAGAGGTAAAGGAATTTGCAAAGGATTTGCAGGAAATATTTGAAAATTTCGAGAAGATTGATGAGGTTGATACAGCCAACATAGAAATAATGCTTCATCCTATAGAAATAAAAAATATTTTTAGGGAGGATGAGCCGGTTGAGTCTGAAGGAGAGAAGGATTTGCTAAGCAATACAATAAACAAGGAAAAAGGTTTTTTCAAAGGACCTAAAATATTATAAAGGTAAACTAAATTTATGCAGGACACATTTAGCTATTTAGCAGAAAAATGCTACCCCGCTTTTGGAAGATATGCCAAAAAAATAGCTCCGTATTTTTCTCAGCTCGACCCTTTGTTGAAAAAGGCTGAGATAAAATGCACGGTAGAGGAATATTTATCCATAGCAATATTTATATGCATTTTGGATTTTATAATAGAAATTCCGATTCTAATTTTTATATTCTCTGCATTTTTTCCGATAGGTTTGGCAATAATTTTGGGTATTTTATCTTCGGCAATTTTAACTGCAGCAATCTTCTTTCTCTTTATAGCGTATCCGACAACGATAATTAGCAATAAATCCTACAAGATAGAGACGGGATTGCATTATTCAATAGCATATATGGCGGCTGTAGCAGCCTCAGACGCTCCTCCTTCTTTGATATTCAAAACAATTTCGGAAATGAAGGATTATCCTGAGCTGGCAAATGAAATGAAGAAGTTGGTAAGGGATATAGATGCTTTTGGGATGGATTTGCTATCAGCTTTAAAAAGAGAGGCTGAAAGAACTCCTTCTAAAAAATTAAGAGAGCTTTTGCTCAGCATGGAAACTGTTGTGAGAAGTGGCGGAAGCTTGGCCGAATTTTTAAGGGCAAAGGCAAGGGATGCAACCTTAGAGTATAAAAGAAGGATTAGGGAATTTTCATCCAATCTTTCAATGCTTTCGGAAATTTACATAACCGCTGTGATAGTAGGTCCTATTTTCTTTACAGTACTAAGCTCGGTAATGGTCGGTATGGGTGGTGGAGGTTTTAGTACAGTAATCCTTCAGTTTATGCTAATGTTCTTTATAATCCCAATAATATCGATAATTCTGGCTTATTACATACACATAACAACACCATGAAAAAGGAAATTTTGATAAAGTTGGGCTTGATTTCCTCGGCAATACTTATAGTTGGTATTATAATATCTCTCGTTTTGTCTTCAACCACAATATTTTTCAACTCAATACTCATTTCCATTTTATCCTTTGTAATACCCGTTGTTATACTAAAATATAAAGAATTTCTGACAATCAAGGAGTACGAACGCTATTTCCCGGTATTTTTGTCAGACATTGCGGAAGCTAAAAGGTCCGGGCTTTCTTTCTCATTTGCCATAATGTCGTGCAAGGGAAATTACGGAGCCTTTACCAAGGAAGTCAGAAAGATGCAAAAGCAGTTAAGCTGGGGGGTTAGTGTGGAGGAAGCATTTGCACAACTGAGGGAAAGGGTTAAGGAGAGCTCTATTCTACCCAGGGCGATTTCTATAATTACGGAGTGTTATAGAACCGGCGGCGACATAGAAAAAATTTTATCTTCGGTTATAGAAAATGTTTTGGCTACTTTGGAAGCTCAAGCTTATAAAAAAAGTGTAGTTCACATGCATTTATTGGTAATGTACGGAGTATTCTTCATGTTTCTATTCCTCAGCGTTGCGATTGTAAAGTTCATGCTACCTTTTTTCTCCGGCTTTTCAGGGTTTACTTTTTCAATTGGAGAAACCGGTCCAACAAAAAGAAATTTATCGCCCTGTGCTTCGGCTGAAGACGCTTTATCATTAAGCATTTGCGGTTTTTACAATGTTGTTGCAGAAATGTTCAACTTTGGGGAGCCAAACACAATGGAAGCATATTATAAATCGCTATACACCCTTAGTTTGTTGGTGGTTGGGGCTTGCTCAGGAATTATAGCCGGACAAATCTCAACCTCTAACTGGAGCGATAGCGCAAAGCATGCCCTTATATTGGTGCTTATAGCCCTTATATCAATCTCTATTTTAAACGCTTTGAGAATCTTCTGATTATGGATAGAAAAGGACAGTTAAACTGGGATTTTTTTGTTAGTATATTTCTATTTTTTACCTTCTTTCTCTATATCTTTTTTTCAATAAATGCAAATGTCGGTGTATTTAAAGAAGAGATTGTAAAGGAAAGGGAAAGACTGGAACTTCAGAACTTTATTGAAAAGTATCTGCTGTTGGAGGTTGTGGATAGTCCATACTCCATAACTCACTCAAAGCTTGTTTGCAATTTCAGTGCTCCTTCCATAGAAATAAAATATCTTAATAACTCACCCGTATTTAATTGCAGTAAGAAAAACTTTTCAGAAGTCCTGGATTACAGATACGGAAGAATAGGTAATAATATTGTCTCTATAAAAATTTATGAGTAGAAAAGGTTTTATCAGGGTGGTGGAGCTGATTATATTTGTATCCCTGCTATTCGGATTTCTAATTCCTAATTTTAGAAGTGTAGGGACCAAGGAAAGCTCAAATGTTTACCTATCGCCTTTATGCTACAGCATATTATACTCTTTAGATAAGAGTAAAAAAATAGAAGGATTTTTCGGAGAGTATTTTTATAAAGGCTCTAACCCGAATTGGCAGAACAGTTCCGAATTAAAGGAAATTTTAGAGAAAATGGCTGGGCATTTAAGGGAGTATGAAATTGGAATAGATGGGATAGCAAAAAATAAGCTAAAAATAGCCTGTTTGAATTGCTCGGTCGAACAAAAAAAATTCCTGAGAAGGTACATAGGTACTCCCTCCTTCCCCATAAATGAGTTCGGTATATTTAATTACCAAATAGCCGATGTTCGGAATTGGAGCGATAGCGATGTAATAATCCTAATTGAAAAAAATCTGAGCAAGTATAGGGATAAAATAAGCTCCTTTCTGAGTAAGGGAAAGGGTTTGGTGATATTAAATAACTTCACCTCTTTAGATTCCTATTCTGAAACACTGCTTAATATTACCGACCATAACAGCATAACCTTTGGTTCAAAATTTTGGTTTAAAGAGGAAGGAATAGGATATAGTATAGGTAAGAGATTTATACATACCTGGATTAGGGTTTATAAAGGGAAATTCTATCTTCATGGAAATCGATATAGTTTGGATGTCATAAATACCAGCTGGATTAATATTTCCGAATGCAATCCTTCTTTGCTAAAACAGGAAGATACCTGTACCACTTCGGATAATTTTTCTGTAATCTTAGTAAATAAAGTGGACCCTTTGACGATAGGGGAGCATCCAAACTGGGCCGATCTTTCTTTTAAAAAGAATTCTTCGGATTTTTTAAAGTACGAGTTTATTGCAAATTTGATGGCAAAAGTAAAGAGTCCAGATTGTATTGTAAAGGATGACAACAATTACTGCCTTGCAATTGCAAGAACTTTAGAAAACAACTCAAAGGTTTTCTGGATGCCGAATATATTGGAGAAGGATAAAGTAGATCTCCTCTCTTTATTTAAGGCTGGCTTGATTTGGAGTTCAGAAAGAAAATATTTTGTATTTGACAAAAAAATTCCGGAGAATTATATCTCATGCTCCTATTTAACCAGAATAGAAGGCTTTCCGATTGCAATATATTTATATCTTTGGAGCTTAGTGTAAAATATGGAGGAAGAAGGTAAAATCAGATTGCCTAAGGGAAATGAGGTTATCGGAATTGTTGAGGAAAAATTGGGTGGAGCAAGGTTTAGGGTTGTATGTCAGGATGATTTGGTAAGGTTGTGCAGGGTTCCAGGAAGATTGAAAAGGAGTATGTGGATAGAGTTAAATAATGTGGTTATTGTTGAACCTTGGGAACTGCAACCAAAGGAAAGGGGGGATATTGTATACAAATACTCCCAACCAGAGATAGAGATTTTAAGAAAAAAAGGAATAATTAAATTTTAGGAGCATGAAAAGGCTTATTTTTTTATTCGCCCTGGTTTTCGGGATAATCCTTCTTTCCGGATGTACCTATCCGCAACTCCCTTTTGGAGGAGAGGAGAAAAAGCCGAACTTATTACCCGAAATTAAAGCCTATTCTGACCTGCAAGAAGTCTATTCTAACGATAGCATTTGGGTTTATGTTGAGATAAAAAATCCAAATCCTACAACTCCGGGAGCAGAAGAAGAGTATACTTACAATATAAATTGCACTTTAAAATCGGCTGGTTTGTTTGAGGTAATGGAAGCAAAAGGAGGAGCCCCAACCCTAAAACCAACCCAAGCAACAACCTATCAGTATCTTTTAAAGGCACCTATAGTTTCGGTAAGAACTCCGACCAAAGTGATATTTGAAGTTTCCTTTGAAAAAACTTCGCATTTCTATTTCTCTGCTTTGTTCATCGATGAAAATTATAAAAAAGAGCTGGAAATTGCCGGCAAAAAAATTCCAAAAGGCCAGAGATACTTCAGCTTTTCCGATAATTTAATAAACCTGAACCTAGAGCTTAACAAGGATTATTATCTTGCTAGGAAGGATAGGGTTTACGGCAATATAAAGTACAGCTCGAGCTTTGAAGAGATTGAGGTGGAAAGCTTAAGAATTTGGTACTTTGATAAAACAGGGAAAAAGCACAAAGTTGAGGTGATGGATTGCGATAGGATTACAAAGACCTGCTCCTTCTCTCTCCCTTCCGAAGAAGTAAGCAAGTCTTTTGAGAAAAAATATGAAATTGAGGTAAGGTACAAGGTCAAAAAAACTGTTTCCTTAGATTTCGAAATTTTGGAGGAAAGGATAGAGAAGTCACCAAAAGAAATTCCTGAAGAGGTTCCGGAGGAAGTTCCGGAAGAAGAGGTTCCGAGTTTAGCCACTCCTTCTTCCGATGAATTTTATATTATAGAGCTCAGCAAATCCTCCTTGGAGAAAAAAAGGATAAATATTTCCCTGTGGGATGTTGCAACTTCTAAAGAAAATGTAAATTATTGGACTACTCCAGGCCCTCCGGGTTCTGGAAGAGGACTCAGTGAAGAATACGATTACCCAGTAGCTTACATAGACTTCTATGAAGTTAAGAAAGAGGTAGGATATGCAAAGTTTAAAGGATATTACAAAAAGAAAATTACGGAAGATTACTGGCTGCAAGCGAGCTGGTATGAATTTCAGAAACCAGGATTAACAAATTTTGATGTGCACCTAGTTCTAACCAAAGAAAAATATTATTGCATGAAGGAAAAGCCTTTGAAAGGAGACCATATCGATAAAGGCATATGCATTCACTATTCTCCAAAGTGAAGCATCATTAGGCATAATC
>CAZCGS010000044.1:1698-6645 GCA_964498505.1 uncultured archaeon | reverse complement strand
AAAAGGACAAAGGTCCGGTAATATCGGTAAGGGAACTTTCAAAAATAGTCGAAAATTTTCCTTTAGCAAAAGAGAACTGGTCTAAATATTTTGTAAGGGCCGAGAACGGAAAATACAGGATAAGGACTAAAGGAAAAGAGAAAATAAAATGCAATCCTTTGCGATCTAAATGGGAAGATTTCGGAGAATATCCCTGCGTTTTCCTAAAGCCGAAAATTTTTGGGTATGAAATTAAGGAGGTGTGCGAAATCTATTCTTTTAGACCAACAGCCTGCAGACTTTTTTATTGTTAAAGCAGAAAATAAACTATTCCCAAACAGCTCCATCCGATTACATAGGTAAAAAAATATCCTGCAATAATTCTGGGTACAATGGTTTGCAATCTTTTGCGAGTCTTTAAAGCATCTTCAAATCTTTTTACTCCAGGCACCTTTAGGATTACCCTGTTTAGAGGATTTATTATCTTTTCGGGTAGCAGCATGCCTATAAATAAAGAAACTAAAAATTGCAACCCGAAATCGGGGAAGAAAGGATTGGAGAACATAAGCCCGATAGTCAGCAAAGCATCCTTAAGTATCCAACATCTCGGCTCTAACATAATTTTATTTCCTCTATTTTATTGTATATCGGGCCTTCCCTCCTTAACCTACTTTCAAATAGCACAAATCTCTCGGCTTTTTCCTTACCAACCTTTATGCTTCTCAATTTTTCCATTGTTTTAAAAAGAGTTTCCCTATCCTTAAGGAACTTTACCCTTGCAATGGTGAGATGTGGGACCCAACCATCATCTTTTGAAAAACCTATTTCTTCAAGCAATTCATCTATCAACCTTTTTAATTCATAAATCTCCCTGCCTCTTACATCAAGCCATACTACCCTAACAAAATTGGCTGAAGGGAAGGCATTGACATTTAAAATCTCAAATTCAAACTGCTCAAACTCAATTTCCCTTAGAATTTCGACTATTTGCCTTACCTTTCCTTCTTCAACTTCACCCAAAAATTTTAAAGTAATATGCAGATTTTCCTTTTCAACAAGTTTTATTCCTGGAATTTCAAAATGCTTCTGAATCTCCGCTATCTTTTCCTTTATTTCCTGGCTTAGAGGAATAGCTATAAAACACCGCATTTTTCAGATTGCCGGAAATTCAATCCTTCTGAATTCAAAAACATTTATTGGATAAATCTTCTTTATCTCCTCTACTATCTTTTTCTGAAGGGTATCTGCAACAACATCTTCGACAATTCTTTCCACCGTAGATTTGGAAGAGTAGCTCTCTAACAATTCCTGCAGTTTCTTTCTTATCTTTGTTCCTATCTTTGAATCACACCTCCCGGGAACTATTACAAAAGGTTTATAGACGATTTCCATACCTTCTTTTGTTTTGGTTGCAATCCTTCCCTCTATCTTGCTTGTTCCCTTCCTAACATTTCTATTGAGGAAATCCCTTGAGCATTCTATTTCCTTAAGCTCGGTATAGGCTTTTCCATCCCTAACCTCCTTTATCCTAAAATGGAATATGTAATAATACTTCTCTGGATTTTCAAGCAATTCCAAACCGTACTTTTGGAGAATTCTTCCCTTAGCCTTTTCTTCCTTATCGGCAAAAGTGATTCCTAAAAATCGCTCTGCAAATATTTTCGGGGCAAGGATTTCTATACTGACTTTAGCTCTTTTCGCCATTTATTAAACTATCGAAAATTTTTATAAATGCATACTCTTTTCCGGTAGGTATACTTCCTCCGGCAGCTTCTTTATGACCGCCTCCGAAACCTCCGAACTCTTCGCATACCTTTGAAATCAGCTCCCCAAGGTTTACATTAAAGCTTTGCTTTTTTCTTGCAGAAATCTTAACCTCCCCATTAGAGGTATTGGCAAATCCCAAAATAACATCCTTCCTTACCATATTTGAGGATAAGCAAATAGAGGTAATGGTCCCTATAAAATTTTCATGGATATTGTCTTTCGCAACTATATAAAACCCTTTTTCGGATGCTGGAAAGTTGGCTTTATTCTTCTCAACCCAATCCAAATACCCCTTTATCCTTTTTTTGTATTCAAACATAATTTCCTCAACCAGAGAAACATCTCCTTCCAAGATGCTGAAAGAATCTTCATACCTTTCTAATCTACCACAAGCGTTCAATATGGTGGCTAGTTCTGAAGCATCGCTAATAATTTTCGGATAATTTTCTAGGATAATAGCCTTCTTAAAAATATTTTCCGGAATTTTCCCTCCGTTTGCCAGGATTTCCTTTAATAATTCCTCGTGCAGGATTAATTTCTCCCTCTCGCTTAAATCCAACATGCTCCTAAAATTTCCTGAGTCATCTATAAGGTTTATTCCTATGTCGCTCAAAAACTGAACCACCTTTGACTCATCCCGGTAAAAAGGATGAATGTTTGAGTAGACTAAAGCTTTATGTAAGGGTCTATTTACCCATCCGAAGACATTCAATCCTTTCTGAATTCTTATCCTTCCCAGCCTTTTTGCATAAGTAACAAGGTTTTTGTTTTCTCCTTCAAAAACCTGATTATCTCCTATAGCCCCAACTATTGCCAGATCAACCAAATCTTTATTTGAGATATCTAATTTTGTTGCAAGCAGAAAGGCTATACCGGCTCCGCAAAGAATTTTATTTTCCAGGGTCGGATTTATATGCTCTATATTTTTGCCTACCCTTTCCTTGGAAGGCTGGTGATGGTCCAAAACAATAATCCTCTTGTTAATTTTTCCCAAAAATTCTAGATATCCTGAGCCTAAATCAGAGAAGATCAGCAAATCCTCTTCAGCATTTTCCAATTTTGAGATTAGCTCGCTATCTACCTGTTTGGCTATCTCTATTGAAAATTCCTTGCCTTCCCTCTCCAAAGCCTTTTTTAGGATTGCTGCGGAGCAAAGGCCATCGCAATCGTAATGGGAAATTATCCTAATTTTTTCAGCCTTCCTTATTTCTGAAACAGCATTCCCGAAATCCATACTATAAAAATCAAACAAAAATTTAATTACCAATACCTGAACCTCTTCTTTAACCTTTCCTCAGGCCTTCCGAGCAAAACCTCTCCTTCTACTTTCAACTTCCTGCCCTCAAACAAAAATTCTGTGCCTATTTTCGGAATTTTTTTTATTCCCTTTTTTGTTTTTATCTCAAAGGTATTCTTTGTTTCCCAATAAATCTCTCCCCCCAGCCCCTCCAAAGTTTTGTTTTTTGCTTTTATAACTCTAACCTTTTCTCCTATAAGCTCCGACCTCAGAAAATTTTCGATTTCCTTCCAATTTTTCATAATAAAACTATCGCTAATCAGCTTTTTTATTCCGAACTCTAAACCTTTCAATTTCACTTCTATACCTCTCTACAACTTCGGGATATAGATTGCAGGCATACTCTAATTTTCTCAGGGCTAATTCTCTTCCGATTGGCGTCTTAAATTCCAGCCCTCTCAACTTTCTGAAACCATAGTCTAATATGTCCTCTTCTGGAACTCCCAATTCTTCTGCATACTGCGGTACTCTTTTTATAAGCGCCCTGCGTCCCACCAAATCCAACTTATCCGCATCATAAAGTATTCGGTCGAATAACCTCTCAGAATTACCTGAGGGATGAAAAAGAATGGCACGAGTTACTATCATTATCTCCCCTTCTGTATATCCGAAAGATTCCATTATTTCTTTCGCTTTCTCGGCACTTTGTTTCGGATTTTCCATCAGCTCCCGATTCCTCTCTATATCGTGAAGAAAAGATGCTATAGCCAAAAGTTCCAACTCTTTTTCATCCAATTTGTTCATCTTTCCTATAGCGTACGCATATCTTGCCGTTCTTATAAGATGCTCACCTCCGTGAGAGCCCTGTTTAGACTTTACATATTCCAATATCTGCTTTAAATTCCAATGCGAGCTTATAAAGTTGTCAAACTCTTTGAAAAAACGCTCTAACTTTCTATATTCTCTGTTGCCTACCATAAATTAATAAAAATTTTAAATTCTTAACCCTTCTTTATTTCCCTTTCAACCTTAGCAACCATATATTTCGTCCTCAGGAAGACATCAGGATTTACAGAAATGCTGTCAATTCCCTGCCTAACTAAAAAGGTCACATATTCTGGATACTCACTGGGAGCCTGGCCGCAAATCCCGACATACTTACCTTTCTTCTTTGCAATTTTAATTAGATGCTCTATAGCTTTTAAAACCGCTTCGTTTCTTTCATCAAACTTCAACTTTTCATTATCCCTATCCATTCCCAAAGTTAGCTGGGTTAAATCATTGCTCCCTATTGAAAATCCGTCAAACAGCTTAGCAAACTTCCCCGCTAAAATGATGTTTGAAGGAATTTCTGCCATAACATACACCTTTGTTTTCCTTTTTAATCCATGCTCTTTCAATATGTCTATAACTGCTTCAGCCTCTTCCAAAGTCCTGCAGAATGGAACCAATAAAGAAATATTTTTTAAACCGAACTCATCCCTAACTTTAAGCATAGCCTTTAATTCCAACTCAAAGGCAGGCTTGAATTCCTTGCTTATATACCTTGAAGCTCCCCTCCATCCCAACATAGGGTTATTCTCTGCAGGCTCATATTTTCTCCCTCCTTCCAGATCAGCATATTCATTCGTTTTGAAATCGGAAAATCTGACCGTAACCTCTTTCGGATAAAATGCGGATGCAATCCTTCCTATGCCTTCAGCAAGCTTATCCACATAAAATTTCTCCTTTCCCTTCTCTATAGCATACAAAGGATGCATTTTTATCCAAGAGGCTATTATGTTCTCTTCCCTTGCCAATCCTACGCCATCTGCAGGCAGAAAAGCCAAATCAAATGCTTGCTCCGGAGTTCCCAAAATGAGCATGACTTTTGTCTTTGTTTTGGGTATTTCGGAAACTTTTACCTTTTTTATCTCATATTTCAGCCTTCCTTCCCAAACAATTCCTTTTTCAGAGGTGCAATC
>CAZCGS010000044.1:418-1598 GCA_964498505.1 uncultured archaeon | reverse complement strand
TGCACGGTTTCGGGTCTAGCCTGAACAATATAAAGGTTTCCTGTTAAACCGTCTTTAGCCCATTCTATATCCATCGGCCTTTTATAATACCTTTCTATTGCAATAGCATACTCCGCCAATTTCCTTATTTCCTCATCCTTCAAAGCATACCTTTCCCTTTCCTTTTTTTCTACCGGTTTTGAGGAAGTGCCTTTCGCTCCTTTCTTAAAAACGCACTTTACCTTTTTTTCTCCGAGCTCTTTCGAGACTATCGCCAAAGTCGGCTTGAAAACATAGTAAGTATCGGGTATTACCTTACCCTGGACTATAAATTCCCCCAAACCATAAGAAGCCTCTATACAAACTACATTTCTAAAACCAGAGTTCGGATCTAAGGTAAACATTACTCCGGAGCAGGCTAAATCGGAGCGAACCATGTACTGCACTCCAACGCTTAGATAAACATCTAGCTGGCTAAACCCCATATCCTGTCTATAGGATATAGCCCTATTTGTATATAAGGAAGCGAAGCACCTTTTTGTTTTCTCAAGAACCTCTTCTATTCCTTTAACCCCTAAATAAGTCTCCTGCTGCCCGGCAAAGGAAGCATTTTCTATATCCTCCAAAGTTGCCGAGCTTCTTACAGCAACTAAAGGGTTATCCTCCTTAACCTTCCTTCCCAATTGCCTGTAAGCCTTCTCTATCTCTACCCTCAATTCTTCCGGAAATTTTCCTTTCAGAAAGGCGTTCCTTATCTCCTTCCCAGCCTTTTTCAGCTCTTCCAGATTTTTTATGTTATATTTTTTCAAAACCTGCTTTATTTTTTTGTCTATAGTGTTATATTCAACAAATAGCTTGTAAGCCTTTGAGGTTATTGCAAATCCCGGAGGAACCGGAATTTTTGTTTTATTGATGAGCTCTCCCAAGGAAGCATTTTTTCCTCCAACTAAAGCAATATCCTTTTTTGTAATTTTTTCGAAATTCAGGACCAAAGGAAAATATTTTTCATCTCCCATTTTATAATTTATTTTGAATATATAAATTTTTTCGCCAGCACCAAAAAGTTTTTCGGCATTAACAATTTTGAGCCGGCGGTGGGATTCCCTAGGAAGGGGGCTTCGCCCCCCCCCTTTCCAATCCCCCCACTCTTTTGGAAAGAATACAGTTTTCTTTGGTTGCCGGAGGTGGAAGAATCCATCTC
>CAZCGS010000044.1:0-408 GCA_964498505.1 uncultured archaeon | reverse complement strand
CTACCAGACTGAGCTACGCCGGCTTAAACTAATTTTAATTTAAAAATTCAAAAAATTAAAAAACAAAGCTTTATTTCTTTCTCTTGCTTTTCTTCCTTTTCAAATACTCTTCAAATTCCAGGTCGCTCATCCTTGCAATTCTATTTACGGTTGAAACGCTAACCCCGTACTTCTCTGCAATTTCCTTTCTTGTTCGCTTTCCAGAAACTGCAGCCTTCCTTATGTTCCTTAAAGTTCTAGGATCAATTTCAACCATAATAAATTTTTTGAACAGGTGATATATAAAATTTACGGAAAATCTTCAATTATTGGGGCCGTGGTGTAGCTTGGTTAGCACAGTGGGCTCCAGTCAAATGGAGCTCTGAGGTCTCGATGATTTGGGAAGAAACCCACTGACCCGGGTTCGAA